>NZ_NFKG01000010.1:0-71058 GCF_002160275.1 Pseudoflavonifractor sp. An187
ACTTTTTCGTCAGAAATCGAGCCCCATCCGTCATGCAGTCTTTTTCGCCAAAGAAGTCCTGGGACTTCTTTGGCAAGACCACGAAGGGGGACGGTGGTACACCGTCCCCTTTTACAGGCTGTGGAAAAACTCTCGGGGTTCGGAGCCTCGCAGAGTTCCGTCATCCGCAGATGACGGAATAAATTGAAATCCTGTCATTTCCACGGGCATGTGCCGGGGAAATGACACTTCTCATGACGGGTGGGGTGACTTTTTCGTCAGAAATCGAGCCCCATCCGTCATGCAGTCTTTTTCGCCAAAGAAGTCCTGGGACTTCTTTGGCAAGACCACGAAGGGGGACGGTGGTACACCGTCCCCCTTTTAGTATGGCTAATATGAACTTACTTTACCACCTGGGCCTTGATCAGGTTGGTAGAGCCGCTCTTGCCGATGGGCACGCCAGCGGTGATAACCACGGTATCACCCTCCTGGACAACGCCCTCCTTCTTGGCGGATTCCACACACAGAGAGAACAGACGGTCGGTGGAGTCCACGGTGCCGGACAGGTAGGGAGCCACGCCCCAGGTGATGGCCAGCTGACGGCGGACACGCTCGTTGGTGGTCAGGGCGGCCACCAGGCAGCCGGGACGATACCGGGTGGTCATACGGGCGGTGTGACCGGTCTCGGTGGCGGTGAGGATGGCGGAGGCCTTCAGGTCCATGGCGGTCAGGCAGGCGGTGTGGCTGATGGCATCGGTGATGGAAGCGGTGTGGTCCACGGTGGACTTGGTGAAGCGCTTCCAGTAATTGGTGGAGTTCTCAGCGGTGGTGACGATGTCCACCATGGTCTGCAGGGCCTCCACGGGGTGCTTGCCGGAGGCGGTCTCACCGGAGAGCATCACGCAGCCGGTGCCGTCGAACACGGCGTTGGCCACGTCGGACACCTCAGCACGGGTGGGACGGGGATTGCGGATCATGGAGTCCAGCATCTGGGTGGCGGTGACCACGTGCTTGCCCTGGGCAATGGCGGCCTTGATCATGCGCTTCTGGATGACGGGCACATCCTGAGCGGGGATCTCCACGCCCAGGTCGCCACGGGCCACCATCAGGCCATCGGCAACCTTGAGGATCTCCTCCAGATTGTCCACGCCCTCCTGGTTTTCGATCTTGGCGATGATGCCGATGTGCTGGCCGCCGTGGGAGTCCAGAACGGCACGGATCTCCTCCACGTCGGAGGCCTGACGCACAAAGGAGGCGGCAACGAAGTCGAAGTCGTTCTCCACGGCGAACTTCAGATCGCTCTTGTCCTTCTCGGTCAGAGCGGGCAGGGAGATGTGGGTGTTGGGGATGTTGATGGACTTGTTGTTGGACAGGGGGCCGCCAGTGACTACGTTGCAGATGATGTCCTGACCCTTGATTTCGGTGACCTCGATGTCCACCAGGCCGTCGTCAATGAGCAGGTGGGTGCCCACGGACACCTCGTTGTGCAGGTTGGGGTAGGTCACGGACACGATGGTGTTGTCGCCGTCCACCTCACGGGTGGTCAGGGTGAAGGTATCGCCATCGGCCAGCTCGATCTTGCCGTTGGCAAAAGAACGAATGCGAATCTCGGGGCCCTTGGTGTCCAGAATGGTGGCCACGGGGCAGCCCAGACGATCCCGGACGTTCTTGACGCGGGTGAGGACGGCCAGGTGGGACTCATGGGTGCCGTGGGAGAAGTTGAAGCGGGCGGCGTTCATGCCGGTGAGAATCAGCTTCTCAATCATCTCCTCGCTGTCGGAAGCAGGGCCCAGGGTGCAAATAATCTTTGTCTTTCGCATAGAAATGTTTCCTCCGTTCTGTCATTTACAGGGTGAGAATGGTGCGGGGTGGCGCACTATAACTAAGAAGATCTATTAGAAAAACAAGGCCAGGAGCCCTGCTCATCTACAATAGAAATGCTGGGGTCAGTGTTTGGCTTCCTCCTCTTGGGGAGGGAGCTTGGAGACTTGGGCCAGCTCCACCCGTCGGTCGGTGAAGTTGAGCACCTTGATGTGAAGCCCGTAGGCGTCCAGTTCCAGCTGTTCGCCGTCGGAGGGAATCACAGACAGTTGGGCAAAGACCAGGCCGCCCAGAGTATCGAACTCCTGGTCCGCGGGGAAGGTGATGTCCAGAGCCTGCGCCAGTCGGTCCAGGTCACAGGAGCCGGAAACTTGCCAGAGGTTGTCGTCCAACTGGACCAGATCGGCCTCCTCCTGGGGGTCGAACTCGTCGTAGATGTTGCCCACGATCTCTTCCAGCAGGTCCTCCATGGTCACCAGACCAGAGGTCCCGCCGTATTCGTCCACCACAATGGCCAGGTGGACCTTTTTGCTCTGCATATCCCGGAACAGCACGTCGGTGCGCACCGACTCGGGCACGAAGTAGGCGGGGTAGAGCAGCTCCCGCAGGGGCTTGGGGTGTGCCTGCTGGGTGTTGAGCAGGTAGACCCGGGTGGATAAGATACCCACGATGTCGTCGGCGTCCTCCTCGTAGACGGGGAAGCGGGACAGACCGGACTGCCGAATGGTGTTCAAGATCTCCTCGGGGGTGTCCCCGGCCCAGATCATCACCATGTCGGTGCGGTGGACCATCACATCCTCGGCGGTGGAGTTGTTGAACTCAAAGATGTTCTCAATGAGCTCCTTCTCGGCGGTTTCAATGGTGCCCCGCTCCTCGCCCAAATCCACCATCATGCGGATCTCGTCCTCAGACACCTCTTCCTCATCGGCACGGGGGTCGATGTGCAGCAGGCGCAGCACCCCGTTGGTGGACTTGGACAGCAGCCAGATGATGGGGCGGCACACCGTGGCGATGACGCACACAGGGCCTACGGTCATCCGGGCCACCGCCTCCGTCTTCTTCATGGCGATGCGCTTGGGCACCAGTTCGCCCAGCACCAGGCTGAAGTAGGAGAGGATGATGGTGATGATGATGACGGTGATGGTGTTCAGGGTCCCGGCGGGAATCTGGGTCACGCCTCGGGCCACCAGCCAATGCACAAGGGGACCGGAAAAGCTGTCGGCGGCAAAGGCGGAGGACAGGAAGCCTGCCAGGGTGATGGCGATTTGAATCGCGGAGAGGAAATGGTCGGGCGCCTGGGTTAAGGCCAGGAGCTTCTTGGCTTTCTTATCTCCTTCCTCCGCCTGCTTTTTCAGCTTGGTTTCGGACAGGGAGATGACGGCGATCTCGGCGGCGGCGAAAAAGGCGTTGACCAAGATCAGAACAATGAGGACCAGAAGCTTGGGCAATATAGATGGGTCGTCCGGCAAAATGAGTAACCTCCTAATTTATCGTTGGGGGATGGATTTGCTGTGTACAGCCTGAACCCCAACGCCTTACAGTATAGCATCTTTCTGTAAAATTGCAACTAGAAAAGGGGTAGCATCCTGCTAGGAAAATAATTGCGTAATTTATGCAAAATCCCTGGAAATAGAAGCTTCTACTCCCAGGGATTGACGAATCAATTAAATTTGTATATTTTTCGAGCCATGCGATAGAGTGAAACAGACAACTTTCGGCCCTGGTAACCGGGGATGTTGGTGGCGGCGTTGGTGGCGCGGTAGCGGCAGCGGCGGTAGAGGGCGGGGTCCTTCTGCCGCAGATACTCCCACAGCTCGGTGCGCATCCCCAGAGACTCTGGAGTGTTGGCAATCACGGCAAAAATGGAAGAAATCGTCATCATCATGGACAGATAGCCCAGCATATACCGGCCCAGGCGGGGCTGACTGGCCTTGATGGCCAGCACATCGTGGGCGGCAATCATCAGGCGGGTGACCCGCACCTGCTGGTCAATGCGCCCGGCCATCACCGACTCGTTGACGCTCTGGTCCGCCCGGCCGATGAAGTAGCGGTACAGGTCCACATTGAGGTAGTAGATGGTCTTCACGTAGGGCAGGGGCTGGTAGACAAAGATGTTATCCACATAGAAGGTGTGCTTGGGCAGCTCCAGACCACAGTCCCGCAGCAGCTGGGTGCGGTAGATCACCGAGTGCATCAGCAGGTACTGGGAGGTGCGGAAGTGGCGAATCTCGTCCCAGGTGAAGATGCGGCCGGTGGGGAACACGTTTTTATAGTTTACCGCCTTGCGGGTGTTGTCCTCCACGTGCTCATAGACGTAGTTGGCCACCACCATGTCCACCGGGGCGGGCATGTGGGCGAACTGGCGCAGCTGGTCCATCACCGTGTGCAGGGCGGTCTCGTCCAGCCAGTCGTCGGAGTCCACCACCTTATAGTATAAGCCACGGGCGTTGCGGATGCCCTGGTTGACGCCCTCGCCGTGTCCGCCATTTTCCTGGTGGATGGCCCGGATGATGTCCGGGTACTTGGCGGCCCACTCGTCGCACTTCTCATGCGTGTTATCCTTGGTGGAGCCGTCGTCCACCAGGATGATCTCAATGTCCTCGCCCCCTTTGAGCAGGGTCTCCACACAGTGGTCCATGTAGGCCGCTGAATTGTAGCAGGGGACGGCAAAGGTAATGATTTTATCCATGAAATCGTTCTCCCTCGTCTATATTATGATATGCCGGGCTCAGCAGAACGTGTCCCGGTAGTTGGAGATGGCCTCGGCAATGATCTTCACGGCGGCGGCCCGGTCGTTGACCTCTCCGGCCACGGTCTCCTTGCCCTCCAGGGCCTTGTACACCGAGAAGAAGTGGGACATCTCGTCAAACTTGTGGGCGGGCAGGTCGCACAGGTCCTTGGTGGTATTATAGGTGGGGTCATTGAAGGGGATGGCCACGATCTTCTCGTCCCGCTTGCCGCCGTCCAGCATGGAGATGTAGCCGATGGGGTAGCAGCGGACCAGAGTCAGGGGGTCCAGGTCCTCTGAGCACAGCACCAGCACGTCCAGGGGGTCCCCGTCGTCGCCGTAGGTGCGGGGGATGAAGCCGTAGTTGGCGGGGTAGTGGGTGGAGGTGTGGAGGATGCGGTCCAGGATGATCATACCTGTGGCCTTGTCCAGCTCATATTTTTTCTTGCTGCCCTGGGGGATCTCAATCACCGCGATAAAGTCCTCGGGAGAGATGCGCTTTGGGTCCATATCATGCCAGATGTTTCCCATATGGTATACTCCTTGTCACTTGAATTCCTACATTCCGAAAAGTCTAGCCCATTATATCCTAGCTTGAAGGAAAATACAACAGGGTGGAAGGGCAATGGGAAAAAACATTGTCACATGTGGGGGATTGTGGTAAAATATCCACAAAGAAGGGCTGGGTCTGTTCCGGGAAGGGGGCGGATAGGCCAATTTTTGAGAAAGGGGAACCGACATGGAACCCGTAATTGAACGATTTCGCACCTCTCTGGCAGGCTTTCACCGGGGAGATGTGCTCCACTACATGGATCGGCTGGCCGCCCAGCACCGCAGCGAGATGGCAGGGGTGGAGGCCGAGCTGAAGCGCGCTCGGGAGAACGAGCGCAGGCTTCAGCAGGAAATGGATGCCCTCCGCCAGGCCCACGGCAGCGTATCCGCCGAGGAGGCCAAGGTGCGGGCTTCTCTGGAGGAGTCCACCCGGGCTCTGGCCCGTCTGCGGGGTGAGCTGAGCCAGACCGAGACCAAGCTGGCCGCCGCCCGGCTGGAGCTGGGCCGCCTCCACGGCCAGGTGGACGAGATGGAGCCCATGGCCCAGAAGTACGACCAGCTCAAGGACTATGTGGCCACCGTGGAGCTGGATGCCCACCACAAGGCCCAGGAGACCATTGAGCAGGCCAAGACCAAGGCGGAGAAGATTCAGACCGACACCCGCCAGTGGCTGGACCAGGTCCTCAGCGGATACAGCAACCTGAGAACCGAGATGGACCGCCTCTTCCAGCAGATTCGAGAGCTGGGGGAGATGGGGGTCCAGTTCGACCAGGCCGACGAGGCCGCCCAGAGACTCCAGGAACAGGGCGAGCAGGGAGACCAGGCGCAGGAGGAAGAGGTCCAGAGCGAAGAGGCGGAAGAGGTGGAGAGCCATGAGTGAGACCAAGGTACTGACCACGGACCAGCTGCCCCAGGTGCTGGGAGAGCTGAGAGCGGGGGACCGAGTGCTCCTGTCTGGCACCATCTATACCGCCCGGGATGCCGCCCACAAGCGCATCTTCCAGCTGTTGGACGAGGGCAAGCCCCTGCCCTTTGAGCTGAAAGGCGCCGTCATCTACTACGCCGGCCCCACCCCGGGCCAGCAGGGCATGGCAGTGGGAGCCTGTGGCCCCACCACCGCCGGGCGGATGGACGGCTTTGCCCCCCGGCTGCTGGACTTAGGGCTCACCGCCATGATTGGAAAGGGGGAGCGGGCCCAACCGGTGGTGGACGCCATTGTGCGCAACAGGGCGTGCTACTTTGCCGCCGTGGGCGGCGCCGGGGCCCTTATTGCCAAGTGCATCAAGACCGCCCAGGTCATCGCCTTTGACGAGCTGGGCTGCGAGTCGGTCAAGCGCATGGAGGTGGAGAATCTGCCCCTCACCGTGGCCGTGGACAGCCAGGGCAATGACCTGTTCAAGATTGGACGCAGTCAATACGCAAAATAAGAGAGGTGGAAGAGCCTATGGAAGGTTCTTCCATCTTTTTTGAGAGAATGACCTTCTCCCAAGTCTGGGTTCAGGCCTGCCAGCCTGGCGGGGACGCTCCGCTGGGCCCGATTTCTCCCCGATGAGAAATCGGGGAAAGAATCGCCAAAGGCGGGGCCTTCCCCCGCCTTGTGGAATCCACCCCGCGGTACTGAGTGGAGGGTGCATCGTTCTCTTTTTGGCCCTGGCATAGATGGCGTAGACATTCTGTCAATCGTGCCTGCTCCTCTGTAGATAGTACTTCTACCGCCAGGGCCTTACCCTGGTGAGCCGCTGTTCCCAGCTATCGGGGGCCCGGTTTCCGGCGGCGAGAACGCCGCACACCGGGGTAAGGCCCTGGAAACAGAGGCACCATCTCACAGAGAAGGAAATGCGTTCTATAGACTTGCCAGGCCATCTATGTGACCCCACCAGGGCCTGGGCCGGCCATAGGATTGACGCAGTTCCAGCCCCGTACCCCAAGGGAGGTCCTTAGGGGGGAACGCCCTAAGCGGGTTTTGGTTTCTTTTGCCCGCTCAAAAGAAACCCCCAGCGGGAAGCGTCCCCACCAGACTGGAAAGCCTGAACATGAGACGTTGGAGGAGGTCAATTTCTCCAAAACAAAAAAACAAGCCTGTTGCACCATAATGGATGCAACAGGCTTGTTTCATGTACGGTTTGGGGAATTAGTCCACCAGCTTGTCCAGCTCCTTGATGTGCTCGGTGCCGGTGGCGGTGGTGTGTCCGGCCTGCTTGGCGTAGATGCCAACGGTGGCCTGGGACTTCTTCACAGGCTGCATGGTGCCGGCGCCGGCCACACAGCCGCCGGGACAGGCCATGCCCTCCAGCAGGTAGCCGTTGTACTTGCCGGCAGCGGCCAGAGTCAGCAGCTTGCGGCACTCCTTCAGGCCGTCGGCGCTGGCGATCTTCACCTCACGGTCGGGATAGCGCTCGGCGATGACGTTGGCCACAGCCTTGGCCACGCCGCCAGCCACAGCGAAGTTGCGGCCGTCGGTGGAGGCGTCGTTGACGCCGTTGGGGTCCTCTTCCATGGCCTCCAGGTCCAGGTGCTTGGCGTCGAAGATGCCGGACATCTCCTCGTAGGTCAGCACGAAGTCCACCTCGCTGCGCACGCTCTTGCGCATGGCCTCCAGCTTCTTGGCGGCGCAGGGGCCGATGAAGACCACCTTGCCCTCAGGCTGCTGCTGCTTAATGAGGCGGGCAGTGAGCACCATGGGGGTCAGGGCCATGGACACGCTGTCGGCGTGCTGGGGGAACAGCTTCTTGGCCATCACAGACCAGGCGGGGCAGCAGGAAGTGGCCATGAAGGGCAGCTTCTCAGGCACCTCGTTGACAAAGTCCTCGGCCTCCTGGACGGCGCACAGGTCGGCGCCGATGGCCACCTCGAACACGTCGGCAAAGCCCAGGGCCTTCATGGCAGCACGCAGCTTGCCGGGAGTGACCTTGGGGCCGAACTGGCCCACGAAGGCGGGAGCCACGGCGGCGTACACCCGCTCACCGGACTGGATGGCGCGGATGACCTGGAAAATCTGGGACTTGTCGGCGATGGCGCCGAAGGGGCAGTTGACCAGACACATGCCGCAGGAGACACACTTGTCGTAGTCGATCTCCGCCTTGCCGTTGGCGTCGGTGTGGATGGCGTCCATGCCGCAGGCCTTGGCGCAGGGGCGCTCCTGGACGATGATGGCCTTGTACTCGCACACGTCGGCGCAGCGGCCGCACTTGATGCACTTGTCCTGGTCGATGACGGAACGGCCATTGAAGCGGTCCAGGGTGATGGCGTCCTTGGGGCACACCTCCACGCAGGGGTGAGCCAGACAGCCCTGGCAGCCGTCGGTGACGTGCACCCGCTTCTCCGCGCAGCCGTTACAGGCAAACTTGATGATGTTGATCAGCGGGGGAGTGTAGTAGGTCTCGTCCTTGGCAGCGGCCTCGATGTTGTCGGACAGGGGGGCGTGCTCCCCAGCGCCGCGGCAGGGCAGACCCATGGCCAGACGCAGGCGCTCGCCGACGATGGCGCGCTCCAGAAATACGTCGTTGCGGTAGTTGCCCACCTCACCGGGAATGATCTTGTAGGGCAGCTCCTCAATGCGCTTCTCCACCGGCCACTCGGTGTGATAAGCCATGCGGGCCACCTCGCGGAAAATGCGGTGGCGAATCTCCTGAATACGGGTTTCTACACCTCTCATGTTGTACAGTCCTCCTTCTGTATCTCATGGGTAGTCACATATAGCATACATCAAAAGTCCGGGCTTGTAAATGCAAGATTGGAAAATTGGTGAAAAGTTTCACAAGACTAACGAGAGGGGCCGGGGCGGCCCCTCTCGTGGGGAAGTGCGGTGGGTCAGGCCAGGAACTGAATCTGGTTGACGCACACAAAATAGATGCGGTTGTTGGCAGAGTTGGACAGCACCAGCACGTTGCCCACGGTGCCCAGCAGGGTGACCCCCTGGAGCACCAGAGGCCCGGCCACGATGGTGACCTTGCGGCTGAGGTTGCTCTGGGACAGGGTGGACAGCAGCCCGGCGGCGCAGCAGCACTCGTCGTCGGAGCAGGCGCAGGAACAGGCGCAGCACCCGCAGGGGTTGGGGCAGGGGGTGAGGCACTGGGACAGGATCTTCTGAATGGTCTGGAAGTTGTTGGCGGTGGCCTGGTCAGAGGTGATGTCCCCGGAGGCGGGGGCGGTGGCGGTTTGCAGGGCCACGGCGGTGAGCTGGCACAGGGGCACCTGGGTGGCGGTGACTCCGGTGCTAGTCTCCGGGGGCGTATTCACCAGGGCGGAGATCTCCAGCAGGTCGCAGTTGCAGGGGGAGAAGCGGCGGAAGGACCCGGACATGGTGTTCAGGTTATCCGAAGGGGTGGTACCTGCGGGAGTGGTGTTGATGGTGGCCCCTGCCACGTAGGTATCGGTGACAAAGGCGGCCTGGTTGAAGTCCAGCAGGGTGGCCAGCTGACTGTTGCACAAAAGCTGGAGGGCCGCCCGGAAGGACTGCTTGCAGCAGCAGCCCTCCTCCACCGGCTGCGGGGTGGGACAGGTGGGCGTGGGCATGGGCTGGCAGCAGCAGATCATGGGTGTGGTCTGGCCGGGACAGGGATTGGGACAGGGGTTACAGGTATTGCAGGTGTTGCAGGTACAGCTGCCCTTGGAACAGCTGGAATTCTGTTGGGCGGCGAACTCCTCCGCCGTGACAGACCCGTTCCAGGACTGGGTGGGCCAAAGATTCTGGTTCATGTGATTCGCTCCTTTCAAAGGTGGGGTTTCCTCATGGGAAACCGCCAGGGTGCACCACATTCTATGCCAATGGGGGCGGGACGGTCCCCAGAGGAAGAGAAGGAAATAAATTCCGTACTCCACAATATTTCGAAATAATCAAAGCCGCTATTTACAACAGCCACAAGATATGGTATCCTGTCTAAGCGCCACTCGACCAGAGGAAATCCCGGACTCCCTGGAAGACGTGGCGGCTGAATTCCATAGAATGCGATGACGACGGTGTGTTGTCCCACCTGGGGCGACCGCCGCTTTGTCCCGCTTAGGGGCGATCTGAAAAGTCGAAATTCTTGACTTTTCCAACCATCAACGCCAGCTACTTCGTTAAAAATACTCGGAATCCATCCAGGATTCCTGCGTTTCTTGCCTCGTATCTGTGCGTTGCTTGTGGAAAATTCGTCGATTTCTTTGTTTTCAGATGCGCCCTAGGATAAAAATAACGGGAGAAAGGGCGTTACAAATGAAAGTAATCAAGCGAGATGGCTCTACTGTAGACTTTGACCGCAGCAAGATTGTCGTGGCCATTCAGAAGGCCAATCTGGCGGTGGAGGAACCCTATCGCATGGACGATGCCTCCATTGAAGCCATCGCCGACTCCGTAGCCAGCAAGGACCGCAAGCGCCTGCTGGTGGAAGACATACAAGATATGGTGGAGAAGCGCCTGATGGAGGCGGAGAAGTATGAGCTGGCCAAAGCTTACATCATCTACCGCTATACCCGCGCTTTGGTGCGCAAGGCCAACACCACCGATGAGTCCATCCTGGCTCTGATCCGCAACGACAACAAGGACCTGGCCGAGGAGAACTCCAACAAGAACACCGCCATCGCCTCCACCCAGCGCGACTACATCGCCGGTGAGGTGAGCCGGGACCTGACCCGCCGTCTGCTGTTGCCGGAGAAGATCTCCAAGGCCCACGACGACGGCGTGCTCCACTTCCACGACGCCGACTACTTTGTCCAGCACATCTTCAACTGCTGCCTGGTGAACATCGGGGACATGCTGGACAACGGAACCATGATCAACGGCAAGCTCATCGAGTCTCCCAAGAGCTTCCAGGTGGCCTGCACCATCGTCACCCAGATCATCGCCTGTGTCGCCTCCAACCAGTACGGCGGCCAGTCCGTGGAGATGAGCCACCTGGGCAAGTATCTGCGTCTGACCTATGAGAAGTACCTGCGCCGCACCCGGGAGGCCGCCCCTGAGCTGGACGACGAGACCGTGGAGAAGATCGCCAAGGCCCGCACCAAGGACGAGCTCAAGAGCGGCGTGCAGACCATCCAGTATCAGATCAACACCCTCATGACCACCAACGGCCAGTCTCCCTTTGTCACCCTCTTCCTGGTGCTGCGGGAGAACGACCCCTATATGGAGGAGAACGCCGCCATCATCGAGGAGATTCTTTCTCAGCGTCTGGAGGGCATCAAGAACGAGAAGGGCGTGTACATCACCCCCGCCTTCCCCAAGCTGGTGTATGTGCTGGACGAGTGCAACTGCCTCAAGGGCGGCAAGTACGACTACCTCACCCGCCTGGCGGTGAAGTGCTCGGCCAAGCGCATGTACCCCGACTACATCTCCGCCAAGAAGATGAAGGAGAACTATGAGGGCAATGTGTTCTCCCCCATGGGCTGCCGCTCCTTCCTCTCCCCCTGGAAGGATGAGAACGGCAACTACAAGTTCGAGGGCCGCTTCAACCAAGGCGTGGTGTCCATTAACCTGCCCCAGATCGGCATTGTCTCCGGCGGTGACGAGGACAAGTTCTGGAAGGAACTGGACCAGCGCCTGGAGCTGTGCTTTGAGGCCCTCATGTGCCGCCACAACGCCCTGAAGGGGGTCCACTCCGACGTGTCCCCCATCCACTGGCAGTACGGCGCCATCGCCCGTCTGGAAAAGGGCGAGACCATCGACAAGCTGCTGGAGGGCGGTTACTCCACCCTGTCCCTGGGCTACATCGGGCTGTACGAGCTGACCCGCCTGGTGAAGGGCTGCTCCCACACCACCCCCGAGGGCGAGGAGTTTGCCCTGCGGGTGATGCGCCACCTGCGGGAGACCACCGACCGGTGGAAGAAGGAGACCGGCCTGGGCTTTGCCCTGTACGGCACTCCCGCCGAGAGCCTGTGCTACCGCTTTGCCCGCATCGACCAGGAGAAATACGGCACCATCGAGGACGTCACCGACAAGGGCTACTACACCAACTCCTACCACGTGGACGTGCGGGAGCATGTGGACGCCTTCTCCAAGTTCCACTTTGAGAGCCAGTTCCAGAAGATCTCCTCCGGCGGCGCCATCTCCTACGTGGAGGTGCCCAACATGCGCCACAACCTGGAGGCCCTGGAGGATGTGGTGCGCTACATCTACGACAACATCCAGTACGCCGAGTTCAACACCAAGAGCGACTACTGCCAGGTGTGCGGCTACGACGGGGAGATTCAGATCAACGAGGAAGGTCAGTGGGAGTGCCCCAGCTGTGGCAACAAGGACCACAACAAGATGAACGTCACCCGCCGCACCTGCGGCTACCTGGGCGAGAACTTCTGGAACGTGGGCAAGACCAAGGAGATCAAGTCCCGGGTGCTCCACCTGTAAAAGAGAGGGAGCTGCATGAATTACGCCACCATCAAGTGGGCGGACGTGGCCAACGGCCCCGGCGTGCGGGTGTCCCTGTTCGTCTCCGGCTGTACCCACCACTGCCCCGGCTGCTTCAATGAGGAGGCCTGGGACTTCTGCTACGGCAACCCCTTCACCCCGGAGGTGGAGGACAAAATCCTGGAGGCTCTGGCTCCCTCTTATCTCAAGGGCCTGTCCCTGCTGGGCGGCGAGCCCTTCGAGCCCGCCAACCAGGCGGTGCTGCTGCCCTTCCTGAGACGGGTGAAGGAGCGTTACCCGGATAAGGAAATCTGGTGCTATTCCGGCTACACCCTGGACGGGGAGCTGTGGCAGGAAAGCCGGGCCCGGTGCGAGCACACCGACGAGATGCTCTCCCTCATTGACGTGCTGGTGGATGGCCGCTTTGTGGAGGAGCTCAAGGACTTAAACCTGCGCTTCCGAGGCTCTGCCAACCAGCGCATCATTGATGTGCCTTCCAGCCTGAAAGCTCACCAGGTGGTGGAGTGGAAGGGCGAGCACACCATCCAGCCCATACAAAAGTAAAGAATACCCCGGCAGCTCTGCTGCCGGGGTATCGCCCGTATCTTGCTATATTTGGAGGAATCCACCTATGACACAACCTGTATCTGTGAAGCTGTTAGACCCCCGGGCCAAGATGCCCACCTATGGCAGTGTGGACGCGGCCGGGGCGGACCTGTATGCCGTCACCGACGGCCCCGTCACCGTGGCTCCCGGCCAGACGGTGCTCATTCACACCGGGCTGGCCCTGGCCATCCCCCAGGGCTTTGTGGGCCTGGTGTACGCCCGGTCTGGCCTTGCCACCAAGCAGGGGCTGGCGCCCGCCAACAAGGTGGGGGTCATTGATGCCGACTACCGGGGCGAGCTGATGGTGGCCCTGCACAACCACAGCGGCGAGAGCCGCACCGTGGAGTGCGGCGACCGCATTGCCCAGCTGGTCATTGCCCCCTACCTCACCGCCCAGTTCACCCAGCAGGAGGAGCTGGACGACACCGTCCGGGGCGAGGGCGGCTTTGGCTCCACCGGAAGTAAATAAGAAAAAAGATTGCCGCCCGGCGCTGTGAACCGCCCCCCGTCAAGTAGACAAAGAAAAAAATAATAGAATCACAGCGCTGCGGCGCTGTGGCAACCGCAGATTTTGGACGGCAGCGATTGCTGCCAACCAGAATCTGCGGTTTGTTTATGCGGCAAAATACATCTCATGCTTTTCAAACGGTGTGAGAACACCCAGACCTCGCTGCAATCGCCTGGTATTATAGTAGAAAATATAATCCTCGATCATAGTCACCAAGGCTTCCCGGCTGGTAAAGCGTTTGCCATAATAACGCTCACGCTTCAAGATACCCCAGAAGCCTTCCATCGGCCCATTGTCAATGCACTTGCCAACACGGGACATACTTTGGATCATGCCAGCTTGTTCCAGCTTCGCATGGAACGTCCGATTGGTGTACTGGAACCCTCTGTCGCTATGGAATAAGGGATGAGCCTCTGGATTGGCAGCTACAGCCTTGTTAAAGGTCTCAAAAACCAGGGCATTGTCGTTGGTGTCACGGATGACGAACGACACGATTCGCCGATCGTAGAGATCCAGAATGGCACTGAGGTAGAGTTTGTGCTTCTCGGCTCCGATGTAGTACTTGAACTCTGTCACGTCAGTCAGCCATTTTTCGTTTGGTTTGTCTGCATAAAACTCACGCCTCAAAATATTTGCCGCCAGATATTGCGGGTTGGAAGCCTGTCTTGTACAGCCATGGTTGCTGTACTTAATGGTAGATTTGATCCCTTTAGCCCGGCAAATGCGCAGTACCCGCTTGTCGCTTACCGGTGTCTGGTGGAACCGCTCCAAATCATCCCGTATCCGCCGGTATCCCTTGTCTGGCTCCTGATTATGAATTTGCTCTATCAAATTCCCAATACGCTCATTCTCTGCGGTTCGCTGGCTTCTGTGGCCGGACTTCCACTTGTAATACGCCGCCCGGGACACCCGCAGAATCCGGCATCCTGCATCGATGGGATAGTGAAATTCTTCGTGGCAATCCCGGATTGCACGGTACTGGCGTTCCTGCCTTACTTGCCCCAGCGATCCCTCCTCTCCAATTCTTTCACTTTTTTTAGCAGGTCACGCTCCATTTTCAGCATATAGTTTTCGTGTTCCAGCTGAGCGATTCGGGCTTTTAACTCTTCTTCTGGTGTCCGAGGAGATTGTTGAGCGATACGCTTTCCCCGCCGATCCTCCAGCCCAGCCGCACCCAGCTGGCTGAATTTCTTCACCCATGTGTAAACCTGCTGATAGCTAACATTGTATTTCTGTGCAATTTCTCCGTAGTTCTTCCCGTTCTCCAGGCATTCCTTTGCGATCATCTGCCGCTCTTTCTGGCTCGTTTTTCGTGATTTCGTCATATGGCTCCCTCCACTGTATGTCTTGAAGTCTTCATGACGATTATACACCTGAATCCAGTTCCGGAGCTGTGCATCTGACCGAATATTATATTTTTCACATATATCCTGCAAGCTGCCTTTCCCTGCCAGATACTCCTCTACGACTTGGCGCTTCATCTCTGCCGGATATGTCCTGTTACGCTCTGATGGTAGGAACGCACTGACTCCCTCCGCCTTATACCGACTCATCCACCGCCTGATATTCTTTTCATCCACTCCTATACGATCTCCCGCTTCGCATACTCCAATCTTCCCTGACAGGCACGCCTCTACTATTTTCAACTTTTCTTCCGCACTGTACTTACTTCGCCTGGACATGACAACTCCCCCTATCGAAGACTTTTCTAATTCCTTGTCTTCCATAGGGGGAGCATATCACTGTGCCAGGCGGCAAACATTTTACTTCTGGGCTTCCTCTTCCTTGGGAATGATGAGGTTGAGGACGATGGCCATAATGGTGGCCACCACCACGGAGGAGGAGCCGAACACGGTGTTCACCCAGCCGGGGAAGCCAGCGCCGGACAGGCAGCCGGACACCTGGGTGATACCCACGCCCATGGCCACAGACAGGCCCATGACGGCGCTCTTCCGGGGAGTAAAGCCGCCCTGGGTGATCATGCGGATGCCGGTCATGGTGATGGCGGCAAACACGGAGATGGTGGCGCCGCCGATGACGCTCTGGGGAATGGTGGTGAGCAGGGAGGCGAACTTGGGCATCAGGCCCGCCACCAGCAGGATACCGGAGGCCAGGGCGAACACGGAGCGGTTGATGACCCGGTTGACGGTAATAATGCCCACGTTCTGGCTGTAGGTGGCGGTGGGCAGGCCGCCGAAGAAGGCGCCCAGCACGCTCATGACGCCCTGGCCGATGATGCCGCCGGACAGCTCGCGGTCGGTGGGCATACGGTCCAGGCCGCCCATGGTGGTGGAGCTGAGGTCGCCGATGGTCTGCACGGCGTTGACCACGTAGACAATGCTCAGGGACACGGCGGCGGAGGGCACGAACTTGATCTCAAAGGGCATGAACTGGGGAAGGGCGAACCACTGGGCGGAGCCGATGGAGGAGAAGTCCACCAGATCCAGAGGGATGGAGATGATGTAGCCCACAATCATGCCGATGAGGATGGCGCCCAGCTTGGTCAGCCCCTTGGTGAAGTTGGTCAGGGCGATGACCACCACCAGGGTAATGAGAGCCACCAGCCAGCTCTTGGGAGTGCCAAACTCAGGGGTGCCAGCCCCGCCCGCCATGTACTTCACGGCAGTGGGGTAGAGGGACAGGCCGATGGTGAAGATGACGGTGCCGGTGACCAGGGGCGGGAAGAGGGGGCGGATCCACTTGACGAAGATGCCGAAGACGATGGCCACACAGCCGCCGATGATCTCCGCGCCCAGGATGGTGGCGATGCCGAACTCGGCACCGATGGCCTGGAGGGTGGGGATGTAGGCAAAGCTGATGCCCATAATGACGGGCAGACCCGCTCCAATGCGCCCGAAGATGGGGAACAGCTGGAGGAGGGTGGCCAGGGCGGTGAGGATGAGGGAGACCTGAATCATCAGGGTCTTCTGCTCCTCGCTGAGGCTACAGGTGTTGGAGATGAGGATGGCGGGGGTGATGATGCCCACCACGGCAGCCACCACGTGCTGGAGTCCCAGGGGAATGAGCTGTCCTGTGGGGGGGATACCCTTCCACTGGAATACCGTGTCGGATTTGGTTTGTTTCATCTGCTTCTCTCCTTCTCGTTTTCTCTTTGTGTTGTCCATACTTAAAAAACACCGGGAGGGAACACAAGGTGTTCCCTCCGAGATTGTCATGGAAAAAGCCAAAGACCATGCAGGGAGTCGTGACGATCTTGCATTGACAAAAGCCCTCGGCAGAGTTTTCCGCCCGCAGGCGGGAAAAAATTGAAATCTGTTTTTTCCGGGGACATGCGTCTCGGAAAAAACACTTCTCAGCCCGCCAGTGTGGAATCGGGTCGTCCTTTGACCCGATTATGCATGCAGCGGGCTGCATCCCCTCGAGAAAATGCTTGCGTTTTCGAGAAATGATTATACATTGAAGCGGAAGAGAATGATGTCTCCGTCCTTGACCACATAGTCCTTGCCCTCGGAGCGGATCAGGCCCTTCTCTCGGGCGGCGGCCATGGAGCCGCAGGCCTTCAGGTCCTCAAAGGCCACAGTCTCGGCCCGGATGAAGCCCCGCTCGAAGTCGGAGTGAATCTTACCGGCGGCCTGGGGGGCCTTGGTGCCGTTGGTGATGGTCCAGGCACGGCACTCGTCCTCACCGGCGGTGAGGTAGGAGATGAGGCCCAGCAGGGTGTAGCTGGCGTTAATGAGACGGTCCAGACCGGACTGGGCGATGCCCAGGTCCTCCAGGAACATGGCCTTCTCCTCGCCGTCCAGCTGGGCGATCTCTGCCTCCAGCTGGGCGCACACGGGGATGCACTGGGCCCCTTCCTCGGCAGCCCGCTGGGACACCTGCTGATAGTACTCCACCTGGTCGGGGTGGGAGAAGCCCTCCTCGTCCAGGTTGGCGGCATAGATGACGGGCTTGAGGGACAACAGCTCGCTGGTGGCGATGAGGGCGGCGTCCTCCTCGTCCACCTGGCTGAGGTAGCTGCGGGCGGACTTGCCCTCGTTGAGCCAGTCCCGCAGGCCCTGGAATACCTCGGCCTCGTGGAGGAACTTCTTGTCCGCCTTGGCGGCCTTGGTGGCCTTGTCAATGCGGCGGTCGGCCATCTCCACGTCGGCCATGATGAGCTCCAGGTCGATGATATCAATGTCCCGGATGGGGTTGGTGGAGCCCTCCACGTGGATGACGTTCTCGTCGTCAAAGCAGCGCACCACGTGGACAATGGCGGCGCACTCCCGGATGTTGGCCAGGAACTTGTTGCCCAGACCCTCGCCGTGGCTGGCGCCCTTCACCAGACCGGCGATGTCCACGAACTCCACCACAGCGGGGGTGGTCTTCTTGGGCTTGTAGAACTCACTGAGCCAGTCCAGACGGGCATCGGGGACGGCCACAATGCCCACGTTGGGGTCGATGGTGCAGAAGGGGTAGTTGGCGCTCTCGGCACCGGCGTTGGTGATGGCGTTGAACAGGGTCGATTTGCCCACGTTGGGCAGACCCACAATACCGAGCTTCATAGATAAGGACATCCTTTCAGACGTTATATATTCTCAACGATTATACAGGGTTTGGCATGGAATTACAAGATGAAGCCGTGAAAACTGTGGGCATAGCTCTTTTATTTTGCAAGATGGTATGATATGATATCACTATTGCACAACAATTCCATTCACAGGCATATTCAAGGAAACAAATCGGAATTTTATGAGGAGTTTGAAATGGACACACAGGAAAAGTGGTTGGAGTGGGCCATGGAATTGCAGAGCATCGCACAGGCAGGCCTGTTCTATTCCAAAGACAAATTTGATTTGGAACGGTTTGAGAGAATCCGAACGGTGGCAGCAGAAATGGTTTCCCATCAAACGGAGCTTCCGCTCAACAAGGTCAAGGATTTGTTTTGCAACGAAACGGGGTATCAAACGCCGAAAATTGACACGAGGGCAGCCATGTTTGACCAGGGGAAAATCCTGCTGGTACAGGAGCATGACGGCCGATGGGCGCTCCCGGGCGGTTGGTGCGATGTGGATGTCTCGGTGAAAGAGAACACCATCAAAGAGGTCAAGGAGGAAGCCGGCCTGGATGTCACTGCGGACAAAATCATAGCAGTACAGGACCGGTCAAAGCACAATTTGCCCGTATACCCCTACGGTGTATGCAAGATCTTTGTCTTATGCACCGTAGTTGGCGGCCACTTTGAAGAAAACATAGAGACCCAAGGGTTTGCCTATTTCTCGGCGGAGGAACTGCCAACATTGGCAACGGAAAAAACAACGAGGAACAGATCCGCATGTGCTTTGATGCGTTCCACAGTCCCAACTGGGAGGTCCTGTTTGATTAAAGCAGAGACCTTGGTAGGCGACGTGTGGGAAGGGTCCTTTTATTTTGAAACATGGTGTGATATGATAACACTATTGTATAACAATTCCTTCCATCCCAGATGGAAGAGTGGAAAAAGGAGTTAGACAAATGGATTACGCAGCAGAATCTTTGAAGCTTCACTACCAGTGGCGGGGCAAGCTGGACACCGTGCCCAAGATGGAGGTCAAGGACCGCCAGGCCTTGTCCCTGGCCTACACCCCCGGCGTGGCCCAGCCCTGCCTGGAGATTCAGAAGGATATCAGCAAGAGCTACGAGCTTACCGGACGGTGGAACACCGTGGCGGTGGTCACCGACGGCACCGCCGTGCTGGGCTTGGGCGACATTGGCCCCGAGGCCGGTATGCCGGTGATGGAGGGCAAGTGCGTGCTGTTCAAGGCCTTCGGCGACGTCAACGCCGTGCCCCTGTGCATCCGCTCCAAGGACGTGGACGAGATCGTCCACACCGTTTCCCTGCTGGCTGGCTCCTTCGGCGGCATCAACCTGGAGGATATCTCCGCCCCCCGCTGCTTTGAGATCGAGCGCAAGCTCAAGGAAGTGTGCGACATTCCCATCTTCCACGACGACCAGCACGGCACCGCCATCATCGTGGCCGCTGCCCTCATCAACGCCCTGAAGCTGGTGAACAAGAAGATTGAGGACATCACCGCCGTGTTCTCCGGCGCTGGCGCCGCTGGCACCGCCATTTTCAAGCTGCTGAAGTCCATGGGCCTGGGCGACGCCATTATCTGCGACCGCAAGGGCGCCATCTGCTCGGCCCGCACCGACCTCAACGACGAGAAGAAGGCTCTGCTGGAGCTGTCCAACAAGCAGGACAAGTCCGGCTCCCTGGCCGACGTGATGGTGGGGGCTGACCTGTTCATCGGCGTGTCCTCTCCCGGCGTGGTCACCCCCGAGATGGTGAAGACCATGGCCCCCAACCCCATCCTCTTCCCCATGGCCAACCCCGTGCCCGAGATTATGCCCGACCTGGCCCGGGAGGCTGGGGCCGCCGTCATCGGCACCGGCCGCAGCGACTTCCCCAACCAGATCAACAACGTGCTGGCCTTCCCCGGCGTGTTCCGGGGCGCCTTCGACGTGCGAGCCAGCGATATCAACGAGGAGATGAAGCTGGCCGCCGCCCGTGCTCTGGCCGAGCTGGTCAGCGACGAGGAGCTCACCCCCGACTATATCATCCCCGCTCCCTTTGACGAGCGGGTGTGCTCCGCCGTGGCCGCCGCTGTGGCCCAGGCGGCCCGGGACAGCGGCGTGGCCCGCATCTAAGGCCCGGGACCCCATACACACCAGTTAGGAGGTTATGACATGAACCAGGATACCAATACCCACGGCAGCGAACAGGACAACCTGCACTATCTGCGCATGCTGGCCAAGCAGTACCCCACGGTCCAGGCCGCCAGCACCGAGATCATCAACCTCCAGGCCATTCTCATCCTCCCCAAGGGCACCGAGCACTTCATCTCGGATGTCCACGGGGAATACGAGGCCTTCCAGCATATCCTCAACTCCGCCTCCGGGGTGGTGCGGGAGAAGATCGACCAGCTGTTTGCCACCAGCGTGTCCAAGGCGGACCGGGACCAGCTGGCCACCCTCATCTACTACCCCCGGGAGAAGCTGGAGGAGCTCCAGAGCCGCATGAACCAGGAGGACATGGAGGAGTGGTACCGCCTGACCTTCCACCGCCTCATTGAAATCTGCTGTCTGGTCAGCTCCAAGTATACCCGCTCCAAGGTGCGTAAGGCCATGCCCAAAGAGTATGCCTACATCATCGACGAGCTCATCCACACCCACTACGAGGACACCGACAAACGGGACTACTACGAGAATATCATCTCCACCATCATCGAGCTGGACCGGGCCGGGGATTTCCTGGTGCAGCTGTGCCAGCTCATCAAGCGCCTGGCGGTGGACCACCTGCACATTGTGGGGGATATCTTCGACCGGGGCCCCGGTGCGGATATCATTCTGGACGCCCTGATGGACCACCACAGCGTGGACATCCAGTGGGGCAACCACGACGTGCTGTGGATGGGCGCCGCCTCCGGTTCCCGTACCCTGGTGGCCACCGTGCTGGTCAACTCCCTGCGCTACAACAACCTGGACGTCATCGAGACGGGGTACGGCATCTCTCTGCGCCCTTTGTCCGTGTTCGCCGCCGAGGTGTACAAGGACTGTGACGTCAGCCGCTTTGAGGTCAAACTCAGCCGGGAGGACGAGGAGAACTACAACGAGCGGGACAAGCGCCTGGCCGCCCAGATGTACAAGGCCATTACCATCATCCTCTTCAAGCTGGAGGGGCAGAAGATCATGCGCAACCCCTGCTTCCGCATGGACGATCGGCTGCTGCTGGACAAGATCAACTACGAGGACAAGACGGTGGTGGTGGACGGCAAGACCTACGCCATGGAGGACACCGACTTCCCCACCGTGGACCCCGCCGACCCCTACACCCTCACCCCGGAAGAGGAGAAGCTCATCAACCAGCTCACCCGCTCCTTCCGCCACAGTGAGAAGCTCCAGCGCCACGTCCGCTTCCTCTACTCCAAGGGCAGCCTGTACCAGGTGTTCAACGGAAACCTGCTGTTCCACGGCTGTATCCCCATGACCGAAGAGGGAGAGTTCATGCGCTTTTCCATCGGCTGCGACAGCCTGGGGGGCAAGGAGTTTCTGGACTTTGCCGACCTGGCCGCCCGCAGGGCCTATTATGATAAGGTGGGCTCCCCGGAGCGGCAGTTCGGCATGGACTTTTTGTGGTTTTTGTGGGCCGGGCGCAACAGCCCCATCTTTGGCCGGGACCGCATGACCACCTTCGAGCGGCGGTTCATCGCCGACGAGTCCACCTGGACCGAGCAGAAAAACGCCTACTATCGCCTGTACCACGACCCCCAGGTGTGTGAGAAAATCCTCCACGAGTTCGGCCTGGAGGGGGCCCACTCCCACATCATCAACGGACACATCCCGGTGAAGTCCAAGAAGGGGGAGAGCCCGGTGAAGGGGGGCGGCAAGCTCATCGTCATCGACGGCGGGTTCTGCAAGGCCTACCAGAAGACCACCGGCATTGCCGGGTACACCCTCATCTACAACTCCAACTTCATGCGCCTGGTCTCCCACCAGCCCTTTGCAGGCCGGGAGCGGGCCATCCATGAGAACTGGGATATCTCCTCCAGCTCGGAAATCTTCGAGCGCATGGAACAGCGCATGAAGATTCGGCAGACGGATGTAGGCCGTCAGCTGCTGGAGCAAATCCGGGACCTCAAGGACCTGGTGGCCGCCTACCGGGCTGGTGAAATTGTGGAAAATCATTCATAATCCAAGGAGAATTGCCGTAGACTTCCAGGGTCTACGGCAATTTTTTGTCCCTTTTGCAAATTGACTTTTGTGTAAAATTCGTGTATAGTCTGTGTGAATATGCAAAAAGGAAAGGAACCTGGAGAAATTGTGATGGAATGGAAAGAAATGGACAAGAAAAGGAGAGGCGTTCTGCTCACTGTGATGCTGCTGACCCCCGTGACGGCGTTTTATCTCATGCAGCTGATCATGGGCACCAAGTTCGTAGACGTCAAGCTCATGGCAGTGGCGGCCAACGGGCTGTGGTTGGCCGGGGTGTACTGGTTGCTGTGCTCCTTCACTGGGTACCCGGTGATGAGCAGCTTGGTGGTGCACCTGCTGTCCGCCCTATGGGGCATGGCCAACTACTTTGTCAATCTGTTCCGGGGCACTCCCATTCTCCCCTGGGACTTCTCCGCGCTGGAGACGGCGGCAGCGGTGTCCGGCAGCTACAAGCTGAGCTTGACAAAGGACATGTATCTGTGGTTGGGCGTGCTGCTGGTGGCGGCCATCCTCTTGCGCAAGTACTTAACCTGGGGCAAGTTCCGGCCCACAGGGAAGACCATCATGCCCCGTGTGGCGGGGGTGGTGGCTGGCCTGAGCCTGATGTTCATCTTTGCCCAGCCCGCCGTGCTGGAGCAGATGAAGGTGGGGGCCTACACCTGGCAGCAGATGGTGGGCTACTGCACCGATGGAGCCCTCAGCGCCTTTTTTGACAACACCAAGTACATGGAAGTGGAGCAGCCCACCAACGCCACCATTGACGACGTGAAGTACGTCCTCAGCCAGGTGGAGGACGCCCAGGGGGAGGGGCTGACCTTCCACGTGGAGGGCCCCGCCGACCAGCAGGGCGGCACCCAGACCGGGGAGAAGTACAACGTCATCGCCATTATGAACGAGTCCTGGGCGGACTTTGAGAGCTACGGCAACCTGTCTCTCAGCGAGAGCGTCATGGACTACATCAAGTCCCTGGACAACGCCGTCTTTGGCCACGCCTATTCCTCCGTGTTCGGCGCTGGCACCAGCGCCTGTGAGTTTGAGTTCCTCACAGGCAACTCCATGGCCTTCCTGCCCTCGGGCAGCGCCCCCTATCAGCAGTACATCACCCAGGAGACCCCCTCCATGGCTTCCCTGTTGGGGGATTTGGGCTATCGCACCCTGGCCTTCCACCCCGGAGAGGTGAAGTCCTGGAACCGGGATAAGGCCTATCCGCTGCTGGGGTTTGACGAGATGAAGTTCCGCCAGGACCTGGATGTGCCCGAGCTCATCGAGCACGCCTACCCCAGCGACTACACCGACTTCCAGCAGATCATCTGGGAATTTGAGCACAAGGAGGCCGGGGAGCCCCTGTTCCTCTTCAACGTCACCTATCAGAACCATGGCGGCTATGAGGAGCCGGACTACCCCACCGAAGTGACCCTCACCGACTGCCCCGGCCAGTACCCCCGGGCGGAGCAGTACCTGACCCTGGCCAACAAGACCGACGAGTATTTCAAAGAGCTGGTGGACTACTTCTCCACCTATGAGGAGCCCACCATCATCGTCATGTTCGGAGACCATCCCCCCTCTCTGGAGCAGGAGTTCCTGGACAAAGCCTACGGCGTGGCTCAGGCGGACATGACCATGGAGCAGTACATGGCCAAGTTCCAGGTGCCCTTTTTCATCTGGTCCAACCGCCCCCTGGAGGCCGAGGACGCGCCCCAGGAGACCAGCCTCAACTTCCTGGGCCAGTACCTGCTGGAATATGCGGGCATTGAGACCGATCTGTACGGCAAGTTCCTCCAGGAGGTGCAGCAGCAGCTGCCCGTGTTCACCTCGGTGGGCTACATCGACACCCAGGGCAAGGCCTACAGCCACTGGGAGACCACCCAGTATGAGCAGCTCCTCAAGGACTACCAGCTGCTGCAATATGATCGGCTGTTTGGTATTTCTGATGTAACATAAATTGCATAAAAAAGGAGCGTTCCGCCTGGAACGCTCCTTTTTTGTGCAATTTATGGCCGCAACCGTCCATACAGCTTGGTCATCCGGTACAGCCGATGGGCCAGCTCTTGGGTGAGATAGCCGGGGGTGGCCCGCCACTGCCAGTTCTCCCCGGTGGTGGAGGGGGTATTGATACGCCCTTCACTGCCCAGGCCCAGCACGTCCTGCATCTGTACGATGGTGTACCGGGCGGCGCTGGCCCAGATGCCCCGCATCATGCCCCAGTTCTCCCCCTCTTCCGGGGTGAGGTTCAGGTAGGCCCGGGCGGTAGCCACGTCGTCCGGGTCGGCGGTGCGGGTCCAGCCCAGGGCGGTGTCGTTGTCGTGGGTGCCCACATAGGCGATGCAGTTGACGGGGTAGTTGTGGGGCAGGTACAGGTTTTGCCCGCTGTCCCGGTGGTCAAAGGCGAATTCCAGCACTTTCATGCCGGGGTACCCGGTGTCGGCCAGCATCTGGTGCACCGAGGGGGTGAGGAAGCCCAGGTCCTCGGCGATGATGGGCCGATCTCCCAGAGTCTCCTTGAGGATGTTGAAGAAGGCGATGCCCGGGCCGGGACGCCAACGGCCCCGGCGGGCGTTTTTGTCCCCGGCGGGGATGGCGTAGTAGGAGTCGAAGCCCCGGAAGTGGTCAATGCGCAGCACATCGTAGATGGTGAACTGGAAGGCCACCCGGCGCATCCACCACTGGTAGCGGTTTTCCGCCATGCCTTCCCAGTCGAAGAGGGGGTTGCCCCACAGCTGTCCGTCCTCGGAGAAGCCGTCAGGGGGGCACCCGGCCACCTCGGTGGGGCACAGATTCTCGTCCAGCTGGAATTGCTGGGGATTGGCCCATACGTCGGCGCTGTCCGAGGCCACATAGATGGGCAGGTCCCCGATGATGGAGATGCCCTGGCGGTTGGCGTACTCTTTCAGGGCTTTCCACTGGGCGAAGAAGAGGAACTGTACCCCCTTCCAGAAGAGAATGGAGTCGGCCAGCTCGCCCGCCAGCTCTTCCACCGCCTGGGGCTGGCGCAGCCGGATGGGGTCGGGCCATTGGGACCAGGGTGCCCCATCATAGTAGTCTTTGAAGGCCATAAACTGGGCGTAGGGCTCCAGCCACTCCTGCTGGGTGCGGCAGAAGTCAGCCAGTTCCTGGGGCCGCTTGATGCTCAGACGCGACACCGCCCGGCGGAGGATGGGGAACCGCTGGCGGTAAATGAGACCGTAGTCCACCTGGGTGGGACTCTCGCCCCAGGTGAGGGTCTGAAACTCCTCGGGCAGCAGCAGCCCCTCCTGGGCCAAATCGTCCAGGTCAATGAAGTAGGGGTTGCCGGCAAAGGAGGAGAAGGACTGATAGGGGGAATCCCCAAACCCGGTGGGGCTGATGGGGAGAATCTGCCAGTAGGTCTGGCCGGACTCCACCAGGAAGGAGACAAAATCCCGGGCGCTTTGACCCAGCGTGCCCACGCCATAGGGGGAGGGCAGGGCGGAAATGGGCATCAAAATACCGGAACTTCTCATGGAACATCCACCTTTCTCTCACAGGAAAACAACACCGCCGGTTCCCGCTGCGGTGTGCCAGATCGGAGGGAAGCTGGAGAGACAGGGGAACGGAGGAAGTTATATTGTGTATTATGCTATAAAATGACGAAAAATGCAAGGGGGTTTGACAAGTTTTTGCACAAAGTACACAGCGGCGTGGGCACCACATAATTGTCCCCCTCCTCACATATATATGCTCGTGTGAGAACCATGAGGGAGTGTTGCCGTTTGAAAGGGAACATGGAAGAGCGAGCCTGCGAGATGGCACTGTACATCATCGAAGAGAAGGGCACGGTGCGCAGTGCCGCCCAGAAATTCGGCTTGAGCAAATCCACGGTGCACAAGGACCTGTCCGAGCGGCTGCCCACCTTCAACCGCCCACTGTATGAGCAGGTGAAGGTGGTGCTGGAGGTCAACAAGGCCCAGCGACACATCCGGGGCGGCCTGGCCACCCGGAAAAAGTACAAAGGGGAATGAGAACATCATCGGCTGTGGCAGGTCAAGGGCGGCGTGCCACAGCCGATTTTGTGTGCAGCGGCGGAAATTTGACATTATCACAGTTTCCAATCTGGCCTGTTTACCGGAATCTTACAACTTATCCGTACAAAAACAACGGGAAAAGTGGAGGTTGTCTGGAAAAAGACGGGAGGAACGGAAAACTTGTATTGTAAAGTACGTACAAATTTACGGAGTTGACCGGCTTTCTCTTGAGCAAAATGGACAGACTATGGTACAATAAGCATACCAATCTTGGCAAATAAGGAGGAAGCTATGAAGACCAACTGGAAACGGCCGGCATCTGCGGCCCTGGCAGCGGTGATGACCCTGTCGCTGGTGCCCCTCTCGGGCACGGTGCGAGCGGCGGAGCCTGTCCAGCCCACTGCCCACTATGACATGTCCCACAGCGGCAATCAGCTGCTGGACGTGTCGGGAAATGACAACCACGCCACGTTGTACAACACCGTAGACGGGAATTTCTCCACCTACGGGGACACCAATGTGCTGCACTTTGCCAACAAGCAGTACGCCACCTTGCCCCAGGGACTGATTGGCGAGTCGGACAACGACTGCGCCGTGGAGATCACCCTGTCTGTGGACGGGGGCAACTCCGCTCAGTGGGCCTGGGTCATCGGTGATGGCGTGGGCAACTGGGGCGATGGCCGCATTGGCAACTATCTGTTTGTGGGCCCCAAGTCCAACCAGGGCAGCTATGCAGGAAAGACCCTCACGGGCATCAAGGTGGGCAACGAGGCCGCCGGCGGCGAGATTCGCAGCAGCGTGCCCAATGTGGGCTGGAGCGACGGCTACCACACCCTCACCGTGGTCAGCGAGGACCAGACCGTCACCACCTACCTGGACGGCGTGGCCATCTCCACCATTGACCACGACTACAACCTGGCCGACGTCATCCCCGATGGGGATGTGTTGGGCTACATCGGAAAGTCCCTCTACGCCCCTGACCCCATGCTCACCGCCGATGTGGTGGACATGAAGGTCTATGACGAGGCCCTGACTCAGGAGCAGGTCCAAGCCAGCATGCCTGGTGTGGAGGTACTGGCCGATCTGATGATGGACGACATCATGGCAGAGGTGCTCAGCGGCAACCCCTCCGCCGACCAGATTACCAAGGATTTGTACTTCCCCACCACCGTGGGCAGCGCCACCCTCACCTGGGGGGAGAGCAGCAACCCCGACGTGGTGGACGCTGACGGCGTGGTCACCCCCTCGGTGGACGGGGATGTCACCGTCACCATCCCTGTGACCATCACCATCCACGGCGAGAGCGTGGAGAAGACCATCACCGTCACCGTGCTGGCTGGCGAGCCGGGCAGCAACGAGGGCCAGCTGGTGGCCGCCTACGACATGACCCACGAGGGGAACACCCTGGTGGACGTGTCCGGCAACGGCAACGACGCCACCCTGTATGACACCCAGGACGGCGACTTCGTCACCTATGGCGATCAGACCGTGTGGCAGCTGGACGGGGCTGGTTATGCCACCCTGCCCTCCTCCATCACCGAGGCCATTGGGGACAGTGAGAACTTCACCATGCAGGCCACCGTCACCACCCAGACCAACGCCGCCCACTGGCTGCTGACCATCGGCGACGGCTTCGGCAACTGGAACGACAAGAACGTGGGGGACTACATCTTCGTCAACCCCTGTGAGAGCAACGGCAACTTCCTGGCCGCCATCAAGACCGGCACCGGAAGCGCCTGGAAGGAGACCCGCCTGCCCGTGGTGGACAGCGGTATGGGCCACGTGGAGGGCTTCGGCACCGTGACTTTGGTGGGCCGGGGCGGCACCCTGAGCCTGTATCTGGACGGGGAGCGGGTGTCCACCGTCACCCAGGACAAGACCATCCAGGACGTGCTCCCCGAGGGCGACGTGATGGGTTACATCGGCAAGTCCCTGTACACCCTGGACTCCCTGCTCAAAGCCAACATCTCCGACGTGAAGGTCTGGTCCTACGCCCTGAGCAAGTCTGAGATCGAGGCCTCTCTGCCCACCGGGGAGGACAAGGCGGACATGGTCATGGCCGACCTGTACGATGTGGTCAAGGGGGACAACGCCAGCCTGGACACCGTCACCGACGACCTCACCTTCCCCACCAAGCTGGACAACGTGACCCTCACCTGGGGCACCTGGGATAACACCGATGTCATCGCCGCCGACGGCACCGTCCACGCCGTGGTGGGCCAGGAGACCAAGGTCACCATCCCCGTGTCCTTCCAGGTGGACGGTGAGAGCTACACCGTGGAGCTGAAGGTCACCGTGATGCCTCTGGACGTGGACCAGGAGCTCACCGAGGCCCTGGAGTCCATCGACATCCCCAACAAGGACGACGTGCGGGGCAACATCACCCTGCCCGAGACCACCTCCAACGGCTTGGACATTACCTGGACCACTGACCGGGCCGACATTGTCAACGTGGAGCCCATCCCCGCCACCGTGGAGGGCTATGACGACACCCCCGCCGGAACCGTCACCCGTCCCGCCAGTGACACCGTGGTCACCGTCACCGCCCAGGTGACTTTGGCCGACCAGACCGTCACCAAGGACATCGCCCTCACCGTGAAGGCCGCGCCTGAGAAAATCAGCGAGGAGGACTACACCGACTACTTCTTTACCTACTTTGCTGGCGAGGGCTACTCCGACGGCGAGCAGATCTACTTTGCCGCCAGCCAGGACGGCCTGAACTGGACCGACCTCAACGAGAATAAGCCTGTGCTCACCTCCGACAAGGGCGAGAAGGGCGTCCGTGACCCCTTCATCATCCGCTCTCCCGAGGGGGACAAGTTCTACCTCATCGCCACCGACCTGAAGATCTATGGCAACGGCGACTGGAACCGGGCCCAGACCGCAGGCAGCCAGGCCTTGATGGTGTGGGAGTCCACCGACCTGGTGAACTGGTCCGACATGCGCATGGTCACCGTCAGCGCTGGCATTGACGCCGGATGTACCTGGGCCCCCGAGGCCACCTATGACCCCCTCACCGGAGAGTATGTAGTGTACTGGGCCTCCAAGGTCTCGGAGGACGGCTACGCCAAGCAGCGGCTGTACTACGCCAAGACCCGGGACTTCTACACCTTCACCGAGCCCCAGGTGTTCATTGACATGGACGAGTCCTCCATTGACACCACCATCATCCGCTCTTCCGAGGACGGCAAGTACTACCGCTACACCAAGAACGAGGGAGGCGCCACCAACGACTACGGCGCCAAGACCAAGACCGTGTACGTGGAAGTGGCCGACACCCTGCTGGGCGAGTGGAGCCACATCCCCTCCGATTCCCTCAACGCCAACCAGTGGGTGGAGGGACCCACCATCTTCCAGTTCAACCAGGATGACCAGGACAACGGCGCCTACTGCCTGCTGGTGGACCAGTTTGGCGGCATTGGCTATTACCCCCTGGTCACCGATGACCTGACCACCGGTGAGTTTGCCCAGCCCGACACTGCCTTCAAGATGCCCAGCCGTGCCCGCCACGGCACCCCCATCCGCATCACCTCTGAGGAGTACGCCCGTCTGATGCAGCAGTACGGCGGCCAGACCGTGGACAACAGCAACCTCCAGGCCGCTGTGGACGCCCAGGTGGAGGCAAACCTCCAGGCTGCCGACTACACTCAGGACAGCTGGGAGCGCTATGACGCCGCCCTCACCAACGCCCAGGCCATTCTGGACAAGGGCACTTCCGCCACCGCCGCTGAGGTCAGCGCTGCCCAGGCCGAGCTGGAGGCCGCCGCCATGGCCCTGGTGCCCGCCAACCGCGCCGCTCTGGAGCAGCTGGTGGAGGAGTGCGCCGCCCTCACCAATGACGGCTACACCCAGGAGAGCTGGGACGCCTTCCAGGCCGCTCTGACGAGTGCCCAGACCCTGCTGCTCAACAGCGCCGCCACTCCCGCCGATCTTGCCGCCGCCACCGATGCCCTGGAGCAGGCCAAGGCCGCGCTGGAGAAGGAGGAGCAGCCCGGCCAGGCCGACAAGTTCCTGCTGGAGTACGCCTACCACTACGCCCTGGAGCAGGACACCTCCAACCTGATTCCCACCGTGGCCGCCAAGTTTGAGGCCGCCATGGACAACGCCAAGGCGGTTCTGGACGACCCCGCCGCCACCCAGACCCAGGTGGACGCCGCCTTTGACCAGCTGGTGGAGGCCATCCACATGCTGGACTTCACCCGTGGCGACAAGACCATGCTGGAGCTGCTCATCACCCGGGCCGACGGCATGGTGGACAACGCTGACAAGTATATGCCCGACAACTGGCAGCTGTTGGTGGACGCCCTGGCCAAGGCCAAGGACGTGTACGCCGACCAGGACGCCATGGACGGGGAGATCCAGCCCGTGGTGGACGAGCTGCTCAGTGCCATTCTGGCCCAGCGCTTCAAGGCCGACAAGTCCATTCTGGAGGACCTCATCCATCAGTACCAGGATACCGACCTGGAGGGCTACACTGCCCAGTCTGTGGCCGCCTTCCGCAGCGCTCTGGCTGCCGCCCAGGCTGTGATGTCTGACGAGACTCTGTCCGAGGAGGACCAGGCCACTGTGGATGCCGCCGCCGAAGCCCTGAAGGCCGCCTATGAGGGCCTCACCGCTGAGAATCCCCAGCCCTCTGAGACCCCCGAGGCCTCCCAGAAGCCTGAGGCCACCGAGAAGCCCGAAAACGTGCCCCAGACCGGGGACAACGCCCAGCTGATGGGCTACGTGGTGGCTCTGGCCGCCGCTGTGTGCCTGCTGGCTGGCGCCACCGTTGCCGTGCGCCGTCGCCGCAGCTAATAAGCTTAAAAACGCCGGAGTCAGGTCTGTCCTGACTCCGGCTTTTTCATATAGGGGTTATTCTTTTTCAAAGGACACGATGGTCACATCGTGAATCCACTGGGCGCTGAGGAATCGGCGCAGGCCGAAGATGCACTTGATGATGTTCTCACTCATCATGGACAGGTACACCCAGAAGATGCCCAGCTGGAACACCAGGCCGGACAGGGCGGCCAGGGGGATGGCGGCCAGCCACAGGGGGGAGAGGTCGATGAGGGTGGCCATGCGCACGTCACCGCCGCCCCGGAGCACGCCCACGATGTTGGTGGTGTCAAAGGAGCGCAGGGGCATAAAGCAGAAGACCACCGTGAGCATCATGGTGCAGATGTCCCCGGCCTGGGCGGACAGGTGGAAGAGAGGGTAGAGGTAGGGGGCGATGATAAAGTAGAGGATGAGCAGGAACACGCCTCCCGACACCAGCCCGAAGGTGAAGGCCAGCACATCCAGCAGCGCCCCCAGGCGGAACACCTGGTCGGTGCGCCCCGAGCCGATCTCCTGCCCCACCAGGATGGCGGCGGTGCCGCCGATGGCGAACACACCCACCGTGCACAGGTTGGTGATGTTGCCGGCGATGGCGTAGGCGGCCAGAATCTCCTTGGACCCGTCCATGTGGCCCATGATGGTGGGGAACAGGGAGGTGCCCAGGCCCCAGAAGGTCTCATTGCACATCACGGGAGTGGAGAAGCGGATGAACCGCCGGGTCATCTCCAGACCGGGGCGGAAGAAGATGGCGGGCTGGATGCGGAATCCACGGTCCCGGATGGCCCACACCACGGCAATGGAGCAGGAGAGAATACGGGCCAGCAGGGTGGCCAGGGCGGCACCCTCCTCGGCCATGCGGGGAGCGCCCAGGTTACCGAAGATGAACACCCAGTTGAGGAAGGTGTTGCCCAGCATGGACACCGCCAGGATATACATGCCTCGGTTGGGCTTGCCCATGGCCCGGTGTGCCCCGATATACACCTGGACAAAGCTGTCAAAGAAGTAGGACCAGCCCACAATGCGGGCATAGCGGGCGGCGGTGGCGATGACGTCGGGGTCGTTGCCGAACAGGCTCATGAAGGGCTGGGTGGCAAAGCCCGTGATGAGGGCAAAGACCAGGGTGATGGCCCCGGCCACATACATGCCGATGCCAATGACCCGGTTGATGGAGGCATAGTCTCCCTTGCCCCGGTATTGGCTGATGAGCACCGCCGAGCCGCTCTGGATGCCGAACATCATCAGCTGGATGACAAACACCGGGATGTTGGCCAGAGTGACGCCCGCCAGAGGGCCTTCGCCCAGGGTGCCCACCATGAAGGTGTCCACCAGGCCGAGGGAGTTGGTAATGAGGTTTTGAATGAGAATGGGGAGGGCCAGGGCCACCAGATGGCGGTAAAAGCCCGGCTCCCGTCGGAAGAAGGAACGCATAACAGACCTCGCAGTACGATAAGATTAGGGGCTTTCTGAAAAGTCGAAATCATTGACTTTCCCAACAATCAACGCCAGCTACTGCGTTAAAAATGCTCGGAATCCACCCAGGATTCCTGCGCTTTTTGCCTTGTATCTGTCTGTTGCTTGTGGAAAATTCGGCGATTTCTTAGTTTTCAGATACGCCCTAGGACAGAGTGGTAAACAGGGTGGCGGCGGCCTCTTTGAGAGCGGCCACCAGTCGGTCCGCCTCCTCCTGGGTGGAGGCGGGGGAGAAGGACAGGCGCAGCGCCCCGTCCAGCCAGGGCTTGGGCAGCCCCAGGGCGGCAAAGACGTGGCTGGGCTTGCCTTTGTGGCAGGCGGAGCCGGAGGAGATGCAGATGCCCGCATCCCCCAGCACCCGCACCACCACCTCGCTCTTATACCCGGGCAGGGTGACGGCGCAGATGTGGGGGGCGTCCCCCTGGGTGATGACCTCCAGCTGGGGCAGCGCCTCGTGCAGCTTCTGGAGGGTGTAGGCCTTGATGGCGGCGGTGCGGGGGAGGCGGTCGGTCTGGGCCATGGTGGCCTGACAGGCGGCGGCAAACCCGGCGATCTGGGCGGTGGGCTCGGTGCCCGAGCGCATGCCGTTTTCCTGCCCGCCTCCGGTGAGATAGGGAGTGAGACGGACCCCCTTTTTCACCAGCAGGGCGCCAATGCCCTTGGGGGCCCCAATCTTGTGGCCGCTCACCGACACAAAGTCCGCCCCCAGGGATGCCATGGTGTAGGGCACCTTCAAAAAGCCCTGGACGGCGTCGCAGTGGAACAGAATGGTCTTGTCATAGGCCTTCACCAGCTTCACACACTGGGCCACCGGGAGGACGGAACCCACCTCGTTGTTCACCAGCATCATGGACACCAGGGCGGTGTCCGGGCGCAGGGCGGCGGCCAGGTCCTGGGGGTTGATGCGGCCCTCCCGGTCCGGCTTGAGGTAGGTCACCTCATAGCCCTGGCGCTCCAGGTCCCGGCAGGTCTCCAGCACGGCGGCGTGCTCAATGGCGGTGGTGATGATGTGCTTGCCCTTCCGGCGGTTCAGCTCCACACCCCGGCGGATGGCCCAGTTGTTGCCCTCGGTGCCGCAGGAGGTAAAATACACCTCCTGGGGGGTACAGCCCAGAGCACGGGCCACCGTCTCCCGGTGGGTCTTCACTCCCTGGGCGGCCTCCCGGCCCAGAGGATAGCGGGAGGAGGGGTTGCCAAAGTGTTGCAGGGCCTCCACCACGGCCTCCATGGCCTGGGGGGAGACGGGAGTGGTGGCGGCATAATCGAAGTAAGTGACGGACATAGATACAGACCTTCTTACATTAATATAATATTTGCAAACGAGCAGATAACATTCTACTGATGGGGAAGGGAAATGTCAACACCCCGGAGGGGGAGAATGTTGGGGCGGGACAGACAGGGTGCGACAGGAAAATTCTTGACACCTCTGGGGAGGCAATGCTATAATAATCACGTTGTTTTGATGTATGAACTGTTGCGCCCACCCTTTTCGTACATGAAAGGGTTGGGCTTCTCTTTTGCCTCAAAACCGCAATTTTTGATTCAGGAGGAATCCCACATGACCGGTATTGTCAAATGGTTCAACGCTGAGAAGGGCTATGGCTTCATCACCCCCGACGACGGCAGCGAGGACGTGTTCGTGCACTTCTCCGCCATCGTGGCTGAGGGCTACAAGAAGCTGCTGGAGGGCCAGAAGGTCACTTTCGAGACCGAGCCCGATCCCCGCGGCGCTAAGGGCGTGCGTGCTACCAACGTGGTGGCCGTGGCCGAGTAATAAAACCCAAAAAATTGCCGTCTGCTCACGCCGAGCAGACGGCAATTTTTAGTTTGCAAATAAAATTTTGAAGAGAAATAAATGAACATCAAGATTCTTTTTGCACCAGCTCATCGATCAGAGCGTTAATGTTCAAAGCGGGGAGGACCACAGGTTCCATCCCGGGCTGTGCGGTGAGCAATGTGAAGGCAGAGCGCACGTAGGGGAACAGGATGGCAACGGTATTTTTCTTTAGAATCGTCTCAGTCCGGATATCATCGTCCTGAATCTCACACAGTGCGCTGATTTGCACATGGGACTGAAACTCACCTGGCCGATCAGCGTGTACGCTTAGAGAGACCTGGTATTGATTGTCAGATTGCTTATTGATTGCCGTCCCTACTGTGACCTTTACATCCTGTTGGGAAGCATGGGGAAATCCGGTGCGTACAAACTCCAGGTGATCAAAAAAGACCTGTTTCAAATGCAACACACTTTGAGAATTTTGAATTGACGTCTCGTGATTCATATAAGCTCCTCGCTTTACGCAGCAATCCAGAGCATGTCCGCATGCTGTTGATAGGGATAATTTTGAGTGCTGGAACATAAGTGCTCAACTGCCAAAGCATGTGTAACCTCTTCGCAATCGGACATGGAGAGGGGGACAAAATGAAATGCACACGGAGTTGGATCAACAGGAATCCCGGATTCCTCCATAGCCGAGCGAATAGCGGCTTCCAAATCATGTGAACTCATAGATTTCAGGCGGGATAAGGCCAAATCCAGATTCATCACACGACACCTCCTTATATTCTGATACAGACATAATAATACCATGGTCAGAGACACAAATTTGTCGTTGTGCGCAGGGAAAGCGAGTTGGCTCGGGGGTGGAGTGATTTGGGAAAAAGGTTTTTGTAATCATTCCTATTTCAGGCATCAATTTACGCACTAGGTTACAGGTGAAATTCCATCGTTTCTCTTTGGAATAGGAGGAAAACTCCACAATCCCCAGAGAAAGGCCCAGCTCATTTGCATGTTCTAACGCTGTTTTCACAAACAGATTCACTTTTGCTAGGGTAGAGGGGTCATCTAAATCCAGCAGTTGCTCCTGACGATATTCCAGAATTGCCTGTAAAATAACTGTCTCGCAATTTGCAAAACGAGCGTGGGAACACCACCACTTAGCGTGCCCGGCGTAGGCGAAAAAATATACACCAGTACCTAGCCATTCATTGTTCTTTGTGCTGTTGCGAAAGTGGTTTTGAGATAAGATGTCCATGGCATTGGCCTTGGTTGTGCCGTGATACCCTTCTATCCTATTCCTTGTCACAGTATCTCCCACACAATCTTAAAACAGAGTGATAACTTACTAAGTCGATTATAGCATAATTAGGGAAAAATGCAACAAAGGAAATGCACAGAGGGGTGTCGTCATAGCTCACTTTTTCTTGGGCAGCTTCACTTTGTTGCCCTTCTCGTCCACCAGATAGGTGTTCTCCAGGTTTCCCACCAAGCTGGCCTTCACGCTGTCGATGTACTCTTTCCGCAGGGCCGCCCGTTCCTCCAGCTCTTCAGGAGACAGGGCCTCTCCGGCCTTGACCCGGCGGGCAAATTCGTTGATGCGGGCAATCTTTTCTTCCGTCATAGAGGGTGTTCCTCCTTCGATATTATACATAGCGGTGCAAGGTGAGGATGATCCGTCCCTTCCGGGACTGGCCCCCCACCTGAGCTAACACACATTTACCCAGCCCCCGGCAGGTGAGCACGTCCCCCTCTTCCACCAGACGGTCGGTTTTCAGGCACTCCAGGTGGTTCACCGACACCCGTCCGGTGGTGATGAGCTGGGACGCCTTGGACCGGGACAGGGAGAACCCGGAGGCCACCACGGCGTCCAGCCGCAGGGTGGCCACGGTGTCGTGGATCTCCTTCACGGTCTGGGGGGCGGGGGAGAGCTGGGACAGGGGGATCTCCTGGAGCTTCAGGGGGTATCGCCCCGCCTGGGAAAACTGGGAGAGCACAATGGGCAGGGCCTCCCGTAGGCACACGATCTGGGCCTCATGGTCCCCCATGAGAATGTCCCCCAGCTTCTCCCGGGTGATGCCGATGCCCATGAGGCCGCCCAGAATGTCCCGGTGGGTGAGGTCTGCTTGGCGGGGGAAGGCGGCGGACACCGCCGCCAGCTCCTCCTCGGCCACGTAGTCCTCCGCCTCCTGCCAGTGGGGGAGAAAGACACACACGGTGCGCTCGGCGTCCTCGTAGCCCCCGCAGAACCGATGCTTGGGGTGGCCGCAGGCGTCCAGCAGCAGCTCCACGCTGGCCCGCAGGGCGGGGGAGAGAAACTGGGTGGCGCAGGGGATGGACCGGGTGTCGGCCCGCTGCATCTGGTCCAGGACCCGGGCCAGCTGGGTGCGCTGCTCCCCGTCCTTGGCGAATTTGTTTAATAGTTCGGTCTTGTTCATACGGATACACTCTTCTGGGCGTTGTACAGCTGGGCGTACTCCCCGCCGCTCTGGAGCAGCTCCTGGTGGGTGCCCTCCTCCACAATCCGGTTGTCATCCACCACAATGATGCGGTGGGCGTTGCGGATGGTGGACAGGCGGTGGGCAATGATGAGGGTGGTGCGGCCCTTTGCCAACTCGTCAAAGGCGCTTTGGATGCGGGCCTCGGTCACCGAGTCCAGGGCAGAGGTGGCCTCATCCAGGATGAGGATGGGGGGATTTTTCAGGAAAATCCGGGCAATGGACACCCGCTGCTTCTGGCCACCGGAGAGCATGACCCCCCGCTCACCCACGTAGGTCTGGAAGCCGTCGGGCATGGCCATGATGTCGTCGTAGATTTCCGCCCGCTTTGCCGCCTCCATGATCTCCTCCTGGGTGGCGTCGGGCTTGCCGTAGCGGATGTTGTCGTAGATGGTGCCGGCAAAGAGAAACACGTCCTGCTGGACGATGCCGATGTTCTGGCGCAGGGACTGCTGGGTGAGGTGGCGCACGTCCATGCCGTCCACCAGAATGCGGCCCCCGGTGACGTCATAGAAGCGGGGGATGAGCTGGCACAGGGTGGACTTGCCGCCCCCGGAGGGGCCCACCACTGCCACCGTCTCCCCCTGGGGGATGTGAATGGACACGTGGTCCAGCACGGTCTCCCCGTCCTCGTAGGAGAAGGACACGTCATCCACCAGAATGTCGCCCTTGGCGGTGTCCATGTCCACGGCGTCGGGGGCGTCCTGCACCGCAGGCTCCACCCGCATCAGCTCCACAAACCGCTTGAAGCCTGCCATGCCGTTGAGGAACTGCTCCACAAAGGCGGCCAGCTTGCGCACGGGGGTGAGGAAGGTGGAGATATACAGAGCGAAGGTAATGAGGTCAATGTAGTTCATCTCACCCTGGAGGATGAACCAGCCGCCAGCGGTGATGGTGAGCACGTTCATGGCGGGCAGGGCGAACTCCAGCCCCGCCATATAGGTGGCCATGGCCTTGTAGTAGTCCCGCTTGGCCCCCTTGAACTGGTTGTTGGACTGCTGGAACTTCCGATTCTCCTGCTCCTCGTTGGCAAAGGCCTTGGCGGTGCGCATGCCGGAGATGGAGGACTCCAGCTGGCCGTTGATGCCCGCCATGTTCTGCTTGACCTGCACCGAGGCCTTCATCATCCGCCGACGCTGGAAGATGGTGAAGATCACAAACAGGGGCACCACGGCAAAGACGATGAGGGCCAGCTTCCACTGGATGGTGAGCATCAGGCAGAAGGCGCCGCCCAAGGTAATCACTGAGATGAACAGGTCCTCGGGACCGTGGTGGGCCAGCTCGGTGATCTCGAACAGGTCGGTGGTGGCCCGGCTCATCAGTTGGCCCGTGCGGTTTTTGTCATAGAAGGAGAAGGACAGATTTTGCATGTGTCCAAACAGGTCCCGGCGGATATCCGCCTCAATGAGCACGCCCATCATATGGCCCAGATAGGTGACGATGTAGTACATCCCCGCCCGGAGCAGATAGGCCGCCAGCAGACAGCCCATGACCCCGAAGAAGGCCCCAAACAGGTTCTGGGGCAGCAGCTCCTGCATGGACAGCCGGGACAGGTAGGGGAAAGCCAGGTCGATCAGGGCGATGCCCAACGCACAGGCCATATCCAGCAAAAACAGGTGCAGGTGTGGCTTGTAGTAGGACAAAAAGATAGACACATGGCTTCTCTGAAATTTCATACGATCCACGATCATTCCTCCCATTAAAATCATATTAAATTAGTATACCTGAGGGGTTTGGGGTTGTCAATGCGGCGGACTGGGAGTATAATCATGACTTGCAAGGTAAAATTTGTGCAACCGTGATCAAATGGGCTCGGACGGACGGCGGGCCTGTGGAGAGGAGTGGTGTGTTTGGAACCCATTCAACTGACCTGGAAGCAGCGGGGGGAACTGTGGCTGCGTTTGGGCGTGCGGGCTGTGCTGTTGGTGCTGGCCCTGCTGGCCCTGCGTTTTGGCGTGCTGCCGCTGCTGTCGTGGCTGAGCCCCTTTGTGCTGGCCCTGGTTCTTTCCTGGATGCTCAATCCCCTGGTGCGCTGGCTGCAAAAGAAGCTGTCCATCTCCCGGGGTATCATCACCATGACGCTGCTCATAGTGGTATTCGGCCTGGTGGGCGGTGCGCTGTGGGCGCTGACCTGGATGGCTGTGGACCAGGTGCAGGCCCTGTTCCAGAACTGGGGCGGCATTGTGGACAGCGTGCTCACCAACCTGGACGAGGTGGTGGACTGGCTGGGCGGCTTCGGGGACCTGCTCCCCGGGGGAGCCTACAACGCCGGAGAGCGGCTGGCCCAGCTGGTGGAGACCTGGGTGCGGGACATTGACGTGTCCGGCTGGCTGAAGGTGGTGGCGGACCGGGCCCCCTCCCTGGTGGGCCAGGTGTCCTCCTTTGTGGTGGCCACCATCGTGTTTTTGATGGCCACTTACTTCATCACCGCCGACTATCCCCGGCTGCGGTTTTTCATCACCGACCGGGTGCCCGCCCCCGCCCGCAGCTTCTGCGGTGAGGTGCGGCGCATCTTCATGGAGGCCTTCGGCGGCTATCTGAAGAGCCAGCTGATTATCTCCTTTGTGGTGTTTCTCATCCTCTCCCTGGGCTTTTTCTTCATCGGGCAGTCCTACGGCCTGTTGCTGGCCCTGGGCTTTGCGGTGCTGGACTTCATCCCCATCATCGGCTCCGGCACCATCATGGTGCCCTGGGCGGTGGTGGATATCATCACCGGAAACTACACCCACGCCGCCCAGCTCATGATCATCTGGGGCATCATCGCCCTGTTCCGCCGCCTGGGCGAGCCCAAGATTCTGGGCGATCAGACGGGGCTGTCCCCCATCCTCTCCCTGGTGGGCATCTATGTGGGTATGCTCCTGGGGGGCGTGCTGGGCATGATCGTGGGCCCGCTGCTGCTGCTGGTGTTTATCAACCTGACCAAGCTGGGCATCTTTTCCCCCGTCATGGCAGACCTGTCCGCCGCCGCCTCGGACGTGGCCGCCATCCTGAAAAGCGGACACCGGAAATAAGAGAACAAATACTGCAACCAGACTCCCAAGTTCGGAGGAGGGTTGCAGTATTTTTTGCCCTTTTTAGGAATTTGATTCGGGGCTCTGGTGGGTGAGCCGGTATTGGCTGGGGGTCTGGCCCTTCTTGCGGCGGAACAGGCGGGAGAAGTACAGGGAGTCCTCATACCCCACAGAGCGGGCAATGTTGGTGATGGTCAAATCCGAATGGGTCAGCAGGGTGCAGGCCTGGCGGATGCGCACGTCCAGCAGATAGGCCTGGGGGGACATGCCCACCATGGAGTTGAACAGCCGATACAGATAGGTGCGCTCCAGGCCCAGCCAGTTGGCCAGGTCCTGGATGGTGACGGCCTCGCTGTAATTGGCCTCGATGTACTTCAAGGCCTCCTCCACATAGGAGATAAGGTACCACAAGGGCCTGTTGCAGCATCGCTGCAACAGGCCCTTTAGACGCTCAAAAACCCATATGTCAATGGAAGAAGGACAGATTATCTTGCAACGTTAAAAAAGCCCTCGGCAGAGTTTTTCCATCCGCAGATGGAAAAATAAATTGAAATCTGTTTTTTTCGGGGACATGCGCATCGAAAAAAACACTTCTCAGCCCGCCAGTGTGGAATCGGGTCGCCCTTTGACCCGATTATGCATGCAGCGGGCTGCATCCCCTCGAAAAAATGCTTGCATTTTTGAGAAGTAGCATTGCTGCAACAGGCCCTTGCCAATTTTTTGCGTTTGTTTATAATCAATTTGAATTCATGTCACAATCTGGACATAATTATTTAGTACCCTTTGCTCAGATCAAAAAACAAGGAGCGATCCATATGTTTGAAGAAAATAATAACAACCAGAACGGCTTCGACAACGGGTTCCAGCCTTTGGATTCCAACGGCTTTAACGGTGAGAATCAGAACCCCAACTTCGCTCAGGGCAGCGGCCCCAATGACGACGGAGCTTACAGATATAGCTGGACGCCCAACGGCGAGAACAACGATACCGGTTCCAACTTCCACGTCAACCCCGCCCCCAAGCCCCCCAAGAAGAAGGGCGCCAGCCGGGCGGTGGCTCTGGTCCTGTGCTGTGCCCTGGTGGGCGGCGGCGCTGGTCTGGGCGGCGCTGCCCTCTATGACAGACTGGGTGGCGGCAGCTCCGATGGCACCACCATCTACCAGAACACCACCCAGGGCACCCAGGTGAATGTGCAGCAGGCGGACGGGGTCAAGGAGATGACCCTGGAGGAGATCTACGCCTCCTACGCCGACTCCTGCGTCAACGTCACCTGCCAAGTGACGGTGCAGCAGGGCTGGCAGCAGTACACCGGCACCTCCAGCGGCTCCGGCTTCATCCTCTCCGAGGACGGCTACATTGTCACCAACTACCACGTCATTGACGGGGCCAACGCCATCAAGGTGACCTTGAACAACGGCGAGGAGTACGACGCCACCCTCATCGGCGGCGAGGAGACCAACGACGTGGCCGTGCTGAAGATGGACGGCATCAGTGGCCTGAAGCCTGTGGTGCTGGGCGACTCCGACTCCCTGGTGGTGGGCCAGCAGGTGTCCACCATCGGCAACGCTCTGGGCACCCTGTCCTTCTCTCAGACCTCCGGTCATGTCTCCGGTGTGGGCCGCTCCGTGACCATGAGCGACGGCACCATTATCAACATGATTCAGACCGACTGTGTCATCAACTCCGGTAACTCCGGTGGCCCCCTGTTTGACCAGTATGGCCGTGTGGTGGGCATCACCTCTGCCAAGTACTCCAACAACGGCGACACCAGTTCCGCCTCCATTGAGGGCATCGGCTTTGCCATCCCCATCAACGATGTCATTGATATGATCCAGGACTTCATCCAGTACGGCTATGTCACCGGACGTCCCTCCATGGGCATCACCGCCGTGGAAGTCACCGAGGACTACGCCAAGGCCTTCGGCTGGCCCTCCGGTGTGTACGTCAATGCCGTCAATGAGGGTTCCTGTTCCGAGACCGCAGGCCTGAAGCAGGGCGATATCATCACCAAGCTGGGCGACACCGCTGTGACCACCGTGGCCGAGCTCAACGCCGCCAAGAACCAGTTCAAGGCCGGTGAGAGCACCACCCTGGAGGTGTACCGGGCCGGCGAGACCCTGACCCTCAACATCACCTTCGACGAGGAGAAGAACAACACCCAGAACAGCCAGACCCAGCAGGACCCCGCCCCCCAGCAGACTACCAGCATGCAGGACGGCTACTTCGATCCCTGGGACTACTACTTCGGCCACTAATCCGACACATCAAAACAGCAGCGAGAGGTTCCTCTCGCTGCTGTTTTTTTATCTCTGTAACATGGCCAGCTCTGCTTCCGCTTCCCGCCGATTGTCGGCGGAGAAGCAGAATTCTCCGTTGAAAAATACTTCTACATGACCTCTGACATACTCCAGCTCATACATGGCGGGACACTTCCTTTCAAGCCTGGGTTCAGGCGTTCTTCTTTGATGATGAAAGTGTACCACAGAGAAAGTCCAATAAATAGGACTTTATTGCGCAGGAGGGGAGGGAGGCAGAACGAAAAATGAATAATGAAGAATGTATAATGAATAATTATGGTGTGCCTGCGGCACGGATTTTCATATGCAGGGTGTAGGGGAGGGGCTTGCCCCTCCCGAATGTCTCAGGGCAAAGCCAGGGAAGCAGCGGGCCGGGCAAGCCCGGCCCCTACGACGTTCTACCAGGGGGGCGGTGGTGTCACCCGGCGGTGGCTAAGACACCGCTCTGCCAGAGTAGGCCCGGACGTAGGCACCGCCTAGCCGTAGGGCCAGCTGCCCAGAGTGGCCTGGGTTGGTGGCAGTGACAGGAGAATAGCAGGAGTGACGGGCCGAAAAGCAACTGGACGCAGTTCCAGCCTGGTACCCCAGGGAGGTCCTTAGGGGGGAAAGCCCTAAGCGATTCTTTGGTGACTTTCTCATCGGGGAGAAAGTCACCCTGCGGAGCAAAGCCAGGCTTGCAAGCCTGCGCCGGCAAACGATGAACGGTGAAAGCCCCCAGCGGGTAGCCTCCCCACCAGGCTGGCTACCCTGAAACTAGGCTATGTAGAAGGTGAGTCCCTCTGCCTACGCCACAAAAGCACAAGCCCCTGGCTCTCGTGAGAGAGTCAGGGGCTTGTTTGTCATTGAAGTATGACCGATTAGCGCAGGTTGAAGAAAGCATCGCGGCCCAGGTACTGAGCGGCATCGCCCAGCTCCTCCTCGATGCGGAGCAGCTGATTGTACTTGGCAACACGGTCGGTGCGGCTGGGAGCGCCGGTCTTGATCTGGCCAGCGTTGAGAGCCACGGAGATGTCAGCGATGGTGGTGTCCTCGGTCTCGCCGGAACGGTGAGAGACGACGGCGGTGTAGCCAGCGCGGTTAGCCATCTGGATGGCGTCCAGGGTCTCGGTCAGGGTGCCGATCTGGTTGACCTTGATCAGGATGGCGTTGGCAACCTTCTTCTCAATGCCGGTGGACAGACGGGACACGTTGGTCACGAACAGGTCGTCGCCAACCAGCTGGACGCGGTCGCCGATGGCCTTGGTGAGCATGCCCCAGCCTTCCCAGTCGTTCTCGCCCATGCCGTCCTCCAGGGAGATGATGGGGTAGTTGTCGGCGAACTTCTTCCACATGTTGACCATCTGCTGCTTGGTCATGGTCTTCTTGGCCTTGGGCAGGTCGTAGCAGCCGGTCTCCTCGTTGTACCACTCGGACACGGCGGCGTCGATGGCGATCATGAAGTCCTCGCCGGGCTTGTAGCCGGCCTTCTCGATGGCCTGGACGATCACCTTCAGAGCGTCCTCGTCCTTCTTCAGGTTGGGAGCGTAGCCGCCCTCGTCACCCACGCCAGCGGCGGGAGTGCCATTCTCCTTCAGAACGGTCTTCAGGGTGTGGAACACCTCGGCGCAGCGGCGCAGAGCCTCACGGAAGGAGGGAGCGGACACGGGCATGATCATGAACTCCTGGATGTCCACGTTGTTGGTGGCGTGAGCGCCGCCGTTGAGGATGTTCATCATGGGCATGGGCAGGATCTTGGCGTTCACGCCGCCAATGTAGTTGTACAGGCTGGTGCCCAGGGACTGAGCAGCGGCCTTAGCGCAGGCCAGAGAAGCGCCCAGGATGGCGTTGGCGCCCAGACGGGTCTTGTTGGGGGTGCCGTCCAGGTCGATCATGGTCTTATCAATGGCGGGCTGATCCAGAACGTTCATGCCGATCAGAGCCTCAGCGATCTCGGTGTTGACGTTGGCAACAGCCTTCTCCACACCCTTGCCCATGTAGCGGCTCTTGTCGCCGTCACGCAGCTCGCAGGCCTCGTAGATACCAGTGGAAGCGCCGGAGGGCACAGCAGCACGGCCCACGGTGCCATCGTCCAGGGTCACCTCAACCTCAACGGTGGGGTTGCCGCGGGAGTCCAGAATTTCGCGAGCGACGACGTCAACGATTTCGATCATGTTTTTCATGGGAATCAATCTCCTTTCAAATCGTAGAGAATGTTATCTTCAGGTGGACAGGTCCAGGCGGGCCTGTCCACCGGATAACCACAAAAGTGGTGCTTAGTGGACGATCAGGGTCTCACCGGTCATCTCTTCGGGTTTGCTGAGGCCCATGAGGTCCAGCATGGTGGGAGCCAGGTCGGCCAGGCGGCCGTCACGCAGCTTCACGTCCGCACCCACCAGGCAGCAGGGCACCAGGTTGGTGGTGTGGGCAGTGAAGGGGGTGCCGTCCTCGGACAGCATGTGCTCGGCGTTGCCGTGGTCGGCGGTGATGATGGACACGCCGCCCATGGCAGCAGTGGCAGCCACAACCTTGGCCACGCCAGCGTCCACGGCCTCGGCGGCCTTCACAGCGGCGTCAAACACACCGGTGTGGCCCACCATGTCGCAGTTGGCGTAGTTGAGGATGATGACATCATACTTGCCGCTCTCGATGCGCTTGACGCACTCCTCGGTGACCTCAGCAGCGCTCATCTCGGGCTGCAGGTCGTAGGTAGCAACCTTGGGGGAGGGGATCAGGCAGCGATCCTCGCCGGGGAAGGTCTGCTCCACGCCGCCGTTGAAGAAGAAGGTGACGTGAGCGTACTTCTCGGTCTCAGCAATGCGCAGCTGGGTGCGGCCCATGCGGGAGATATACTCACCGAAGATGTTGGACAGCTTCTCACGGGGGTAGGCCACCACCACGTTGGGCATGGTGGCGTCATACTCGGTGGTGCACACGTACTGCACGTGGAAGAAGCCCTTCTTGCGCTCAAAGCCGGTGAACTCGGGGTCCACGAAGCTGCGGGTGATCTCACGAGCGCGGTCAGGACGGTAGTTGTAGAAGATGATGGAGTCGCCCTCGCCGATCTCGGCGCCCTTGGTGCACACCACGGGCTCCATGAACTCGTCGGTGACGCCCTTATCATAGGACTCCTGCACAGCCTGAGCGGCATCGGCGCAGAAGGGAGCCTCACCGTAGACCATGGCCTGATAGGCGCGCTCCACGCGCTCCCAGCGGTTGTCACGGTCCATGGCGTAGAAGCGGCCCATGACGGTGGCGATCTGGCCCACGCCCAGCTCCTTCATCTTGGCCTGGAGCTGCTCGACGTAGCTCTTGCCGGAGGAGGGGGGCACGTCACGGCCGTCCAGGAAGCAGTGGACATAGACCTTGGTCAGGCCACGCTCCTTGGCCATCTTCAGCAGAGCGAAGAGGTGGGTGATGTGGGAGTGCACGCCGCCGTCGCTGAGCAGGCCGTACAGGTGCAGGGCAGTGCCCTTCTCCTTGCAGGCGTCCATGGCACCCACGTAGGCAGCGTTCTGGAAGAAGGTACCCTTCTCAATGTCCAGAGAGATGCGGGGCAGGTCCTGGAACACCACGCGGCCAGCGCCGATGTTGGTGTGGCCCACCTCGCTGTTGCCCATCTGTCCGTCGGGCAGGCCCACGTCCAGGCCGGAGGCGGACAGGCGGCAATGGGGATTCTCAGCGAAGATCTTGTCCAGGTTGGGGGTCTTGGCGGCGGCAATGGCGTTGTCTCCGGGCTTGTTCTGGCAGGAGGAGATGCCGAAGCCGTCCATGATGATGAGAGTAGTAGGAGTTTTCATGACTAAGCCTCACAATATCAAAGTGTTTGGCTATGCGCCTATCCGCACGCTTCTTGTTGTCACGTTCGGATTGGACGCATGGCCGGGCCTCTAAGCCCGCCGACTCCGGGCAAACCCGGTGCGGTCAGTGCGCCGCCCCTGGGCTTTGCCCATCCGCTCTGGGCTTAGCGACCCTATGCGTCTATCCTTACGCTTCCTGTTGTCACGCTCGGATTGGACGCATGGCCGGGCCTCTAAGCCCGACGACTCCGGGCAAACCCAGAACGGAAGGTACACCGTTCTTGGGCTTTGCCCATCCGCTCTGTCCTTAGCGGCCCTATGCGTCTATCCTTACGCTTCCTGGTTAGCAGCGTTGATGATAGCCATGAAGTCGTCGGGCTTCAGGGCAGCGCCGCCGATGAGGCCGCCGTCGATGTCGGGCTGAGCCAGCAGCTCAGCGGCATTCTTGGCGTTCATGGAGCCACCGTACTGGATGGTGACGGCACGGGCCACGCGGGCGCCGTACAGCTTGCGGATCACGCCACGGATGTGGGAGCACACAGCGCCAGCCTGCTCGGCAGTGGCGGTCTTGCCGGTGCCGATGGCCCAGATGGGCTCGTAGGCGATGACCACGCGGCGCACCTGGCTCTCAGTCAGGCCAGCCAGAGCGATCTTCACCTGATAGGTGATCAGCTCCTCGGTGACGTCCAGCTCGCGCTGCTCCAGGCTCTCGCCCACGCACACGATGGGACGCAGACCGGCCTCCAGGGCGGCGTGGACCTTCTTGTTGACGGTCAGGTCGGTCTCGTTGTAGTACTGACGGCGCTCGGAGTGGCCGATGATGACGTACTTAGCGCCCACTTCCTTGAGCATCTCCACGGTGACCTCACCGGTGAAAGCACCGGAGGCCTCGTAGTGGCAGTTCTCGCCGCCGATGGCCAGACGGGTGTCCTTGAACAGCTTCACGGCGCCGGGGATGTTCACAGCGGGAACACACAGCACCACTTCGCACCACTTGTGCTTGCCCAGCTGGGGCTTGATGGCCTCGGCGTAGGCGCGGGTCTCGGACAGGGTCTTGTTCATCTTCCAGTTGCCGGCGATGATGGTCTTACGATATTTCAGGTTCATAAGATTGAGTCGTCCTTTCTGTATAGGGGTGGGGCATATGGGGATCACGCTCGGATTGGACGCATGGCCGGGCCTCTAAGCCCGCCGACTCCGGGCAAACCCGGGGCGGCAGGTGTGCCACCCCTGGGCTTTGCCCATCCGCACGGGGCTTAGCGGCCCTATGCGTCTATCCTCACGCTTCTTGTTGTCACGCTCGGATTGGACGCATGGCCGGGTCACTAAACCCGCCGACTTCGGGCAAACCCGGGGCGGTAAGTGCGCCACCCCTGGGCTTTGCCCATCCGCTTTGGTCTTAGCGGCCCTATGCGTCTATCCTCAACGCTTCTTTTGTCACGCTCGGATTGGACGCATGGCCGGGCCACTAAGCCCGCCGACTCCGGGCAAACCCGGGGTGGTAAGTGCGCCACCCCTGGGCTTTGCCCATCCGCTCTGGTCTTAGCGGCCCTATGCGTCTATCCTCAACGCTTCGTTAATTACTTGTCCAGCAGGCAGGCCACACCGGGCAGCTCCTTGCCTTCCAGGAACTCCAGGGAGGCGCCGCCGCCGGTGGAGATGTGGGTCATCTTGTCGGCGAAGCCCAGCTGAGCCACAGCAGCAGCGGAGTCGCCGCCGCCCACGATGGTGATGGCGTTGGTCTCGGCCAGAGCCTTGGCCAGAGCGCGGGTGCCCTCAGCGAAAGCGGGGAACTCGAACACGCCCATGGGGCCGTTCCAGATCACGGTGCCGGCGTCCTTCACGGCGTCGGAGAACAGAGCGATGGTCTTGGGGCCGATGTCCATGCCCATGCGGTCGTCGGGAATGGCCATGGTGTCCACCAGCTCGGGAGTGGCGTCAGCGGAGAACTCAGCAGCGCACAGAGTGTCCACGGGCAGCAGGAACTTCACGCCCTTCTCCTTGGCCTTGGTCATCATCTCCTTGCAGTAGTCCAGACGGTCCTCCTCCAGCAGGGAGGTGCCCACGGTGCCGCCCATAGCCTTGATGAAGGTGTAGGCCATGCCGCCGCCGATGATGATGGTGTCAGCGATGTCCAGCAGGTTGTTGATGACGCCGATCTTGGAAGAGACCTTGGCGCCGCCCAGAATGGCAACCAGGGGACGCTTGGGGTTGGCCAGAGCGCCGCCCATGATCTCCAGCTCCTTCTCGATCAGGAAGCCGGACACGGCGGGCAGGTAAGCGGCCACGCCAGCGGTGGAGGCGTGAGCGCGGTGCACGGTGCCGAAGGCGTCGGACACGTACAGATCAGCCATATCAGCCAGAGCCTTAGCGAACTCAGGATCGTTCTTCTCCTCGCGGATGTCGAAGCGCAGGTTCTCCAGCAGCATGATCTGACCGGGCTGGAGAGCAGCGGCCTTGGCCTTGGCGTCCTCACCGATGGTGTCGTTGGCGAAGATGACCTCACAGCCCAGCAGCTCGCTCAGGCGCTTGGCAACAGGAGCCAGAGTCAGGGACTCCTTCCGCTCGCCCTTGGGCTTGCCCAGGTGAGAGCAGGCGATGACAGCAGCGCCCTGCTCCAGCAGGTACTTCAGAGTGGGCAGAGCAGCCACGATACGCTTGTCGTCAGTAATGGCACCGGTGGCCTTGTCCTGGGGGACGTTGAAGTCGCAGCGGCACAGCACCTTTTTGCCCTTTACATCCAGATCCTTGACAGTCTTTTTGTTGTAGTTCATGTTCAGGCTCCTTTCAAAGTAACAGGGAAAATATTACCTTAATGGTATATAAAATTGGGTTGCAGGGTGGGGGACACCCTGCGCTTTCGCAATCCCATTGCGAACAAAAATCATCCGTCCTCAGCCATACTGCCTGTCCCAGACAGACCAGGGAAGCCCTGCTGTTTCAGGCTACCCCCACAAAACCTGTTTTGTTGGGACCCCCGAGGATTTTATATGCGCAGGCCGGAAGTGAATTCCGTCCTGCTCCGCCGCACCAGCGGCGGCCCGCCGGGGGCGGGCTTACTCGGCCTGGGACATCGAGCCTTTCCCGGACAAGCCGGGAAAGCCTTGCTGTTTCAGGCTACCCCCACAAAACCTGTTTTGTGGGGACCCCCGAGGATTTTATATGCGCAGGCCGGAAGTGAATTCCGTCCTGCTCCGCCGCACCAGCGGCGGCCCGCCGGGGGCGGGCTCACTCGGCCTTGGCCATCGAGCCTTTCCCGGACAAGCCGGGAAAGCCTTGCTGTTTCAAGGCCTCGTAGGTGAGGATGGCCACCGAGTTGGACAGGTTCAGGCTTCTGGCATCCTCCCGCATGGGGATGCGGATGCAGCGGTCCCGGTAGCGCTCCCGCAGCCACTGGGGCAGTCCGGCGGTCTCTTTGCCGAAAAACAGCCAACAACCGTCGGAAAAGGACACATCAGAGTAGTCCCGGGGCGCTTTTGTGGTGGCCAGCCACAGCTCGGGCTGGGGATGTTGGGAGAAAAAGTCGTCCAAATCGCGGTATACCGTCAACTCCACCATAGGCCAGTAATCCAGTCCGGCCCGGCGCACGGCTTTTTCACTGATGTCGAATCCCAGAGGTTCGATCAAATGCAAATGGCAGCGGGTGGCTGCACAAGTGCGAGCGATATTTCCGCAATTCTGTGGAATTTCAGGTTCCACCAAAACAATATTGACCATAATCTCCTCCTTCAACCATGGACATTATATTCGTTTATGAACCAAATTACAAGAGAAAAAATGGGGAAAACAGCAAAAAAAATAACTTTTTTTCGAGCCAAAGAAAAAACTATGAAAATCGCATAAAATAGTGGATTTTTTAACAATACATATTTTAACTATTGATAAAATTTAACAAAAATATAGATTTTACATCTTGCAAGATACTTACTGAAAATGGAAAGTGAAAAATTTTGTGCAGATAGGGAACTTTTGGCTTACCTCATGCGTCCAAGTGTACGGCGAGGACAGGGAGGCCTGACCCGCCAGAGAAATTAAGAAACCATATAAAGTAAGGAGAACTGCAACATGTTGAAGAAGATCGTGACGCTTGCCATGGCCGCCATGATGGCCGTCGCCCTGGTTGCCTGCGGCAACACCGCCAGCCAGCCCACCGCCACTCCCGAGCCCGTGGACCTGGCCGCCTTTGCGGAGAAGTACGTCTCCGAGCAGCTGATGCCCCCCCTGCTGGACACCAACGAGGACATGGGCAAGCAGATTCTGGACACCAGCTACGCCGGCCTGAGCGACCTGGACCTGGAGCAGTGCCTGCCCTACGTGTCCATGATGAGCATCAACAACACCGAGATGGTGCTGGTGCAGACCAGGAACGCCGATGACGTGGCCAAGGTCAAGGAGATCTTCCAGGCCCGCATTGACAACATGCTCAACGGCGGCACCTTCTACCCTGAGACCATTGAGATCTGGCAGAACAACGCCGAGATCGTGGAGAAGGGCAACTATGTGGCCCTGGTGGTCAGCACTGACAAGGACGCCATCGTGGAGGCGTTCAACGGCCTGTTTGCCTAATTGTTCCGGTCAACCGCCTGTTGCGCCCTCACAATTTGAGCATTTGGCAGAATTTTAGCCAGGCTACCCAACAGGCCCACACGGGGTGTTGCATTTGGCAGCACCCCGTGTTACCTTATAAAGAGCGATTTTGTCAACTGAGGTGACTGCCGTGGTATTCTCTACCCCTTATTTTTTGTTCTTATATCTGCCCATGGTGCTGCTTTTGTACTATATTTCTCCTTTGAAGTGGAGAAATCTGGTGCTGATGGTGGTAAACCTGATTTTTTACGGCTGGGGCGAGCCGGTGTATATCATCATCATGCTGGTCAACATCACCGCCAACTATGTATTTGGCCTGGTGGTGACCCGATGCAAACAAAGGGAAAACCAGCGGGGGGCCAAGATTGCTGTGGCTCTTTCCGTGGTGTTCAACCTGGCTTTGCTGGGCTTTTTCAAGTACTGGGACTTTATTGCCGGGTCTCTGGCCAGTCTGGGGCTGGACGTGATGCCCCAGCTGGGGCTGGAGCTGCCCATCGGCATCTCCTTCTATACCTTCCAGACCATGAGCTACACCATCGATGTGTACCGGGGGGACTCCCGGGTGCAGAAGAACCTCATCACCTTTGGCACCTTCGTCACCTTGTTTCCACAGCTCATTGCCGGGCCTATTCTCCAGTACAAGGACTTGGATGCCCAGCTGGAGCAGCGGGACCACACCGTGGAGCGGTTTGCCCTGGGTGTGCAGCGGTTTTGCGTGGGCCTGGCCAAGAAGGTGCTGCTGGCCAACAACCTGGGCAAGCTGTGGGACGTGTATCTGGCCACACCGGGGGCGGAGCTGACCACCCTGGGAGCATGGCTGGGCATTGTTGCCTTCTCTCTCCAGCTGTACTTTGACTTCTCCGGGTATTCGGACATGGCCATCGGCCTGGGTCGGATGCTGGGCTTTGAGTTTATGGAGAACTTCAACTACCCCTATATCTCCAAATCCGCCACCGAGTTCTGGCGGCGGTGGCACATTTCCCTGGGCAACTGGTTCCGGGATTATCTGTATATCCCCCTGGGCGGCAACCGGGTGGGCAAGGGCCGATTGATGTTCAACCTGCTCATCGTGTGGGCCGCCACCGGCATCTGGCACGGAGCCAGCTGGAACTTCCTCATCTGGGGTCTGTACTATTTCGTCTTCATCATGCTGGAAAAGCTGTGGCTGGGCAAGTACCTGAAAAAAGCCCCCGCCGCACTGGCGCACCTCTACGGGATCTTCATCGTGGTGGTGGGCTGGGCCATCTTCGCCGTGGAGGACTTCACCGCCATGGGCCTCTATCTCAAGGCCATGTTCGGTATCGGCGTGAGTCTGGTGAATGGGGATGCCCTGTACTACCTCTTCAACTACCTGCCCATGCTGGTGGTCGCCTGTGTGGCCGCCACTCCCTTGGCTTCCAAGGTGTGGCACAAGATTCCCGCCAAGGTGTGGAAGCCCGCCCTGCCGGTGCTGGTGTGCCTGGCCCTTGTGGTGGCCACTGCCTATCTGGTGGACGGCACCTACAACCCCTTCCTCTATTTCCGATTCTAAGGAGGTGAACCGCTGTGAGTAAAAAGTATGCTGCATTCATTACCGCTCTCTTCTGCGTGTTCATCTTTGGCTTTGGGGCCGCGCTGCTGATTTCCCCCGACCGGGACTTTTCCCAGCAGGAGAACCGCTATCTGGCCAAGTTCGAGGCCCCCACATTGTCCACCTTGAAGTCCGGCGAGTTTATGAAGGACTTTGAGCAGTACGTCATCGACCAGTTCCCCCTGCGGGACGGCTGGATTCAGCTCAAGGCCTGGTGCGAGCGGCTGGTGGGCAAGCAGGAGAACAACGGGGTCTACCTGGGCACCGATGGCCAGACCCTCTTTGCCCAGTACACCAAGCCATCGGAGGACGACCTGGCCCGTCGGGTGGGCTACGTCAACCAGCTGGGGGCCAACGTGGACGTGCCCGTGTACTTCGCCCTCATCCCCGACAAGAGCTACGTGTGGGCGGACCGCCTGCCCCACCGGGCACCCCTGGTGGACGACGGGTCCACCATTCAGGAGTCCATGGACCTCACCGGGGAGGACGTGACGGACATTGACCTGCGGGATGCCTTCAGCGGGGACGATGTGTTCTACCGCACCGACCACCACTGGAGCCTCTTCGGAGCCTTCCAGGGCTATGAGGCCCTGAACCAGGCCATGGGGGTGGAGACGGTGACCCCGGAAGGGGAGCCCACCCGAGTGAGCGACTCTTTCTACGGCACCACCTACTCCTCCAGCGGAGCGGGCTGGGTGAAACCAGACGAGATCTACACCTGGGTCAGCGAAGAGGGCATCACCGTGACGGCCTATCCCAAGGGCCAGCCTGAGCGCGGGGTGCTGTACGACAAGAGTTATTTGGAGAAAAAGGACAAGTACTCCATGTTCCTGGGGGGCAACAAGCCTTTGGCCGTGTTGGAAAATCCCCAGGCAATGGGCGGCAAGCTGCTGGTGATTCGGGACTCCTACTCCGACGCTCTGGCCCCCTTCCTGGCCCAGAGCTGGCAGGAAGTGCACCTGTTTGACGTGCGCTACAACCTCAACTCGGTGCAGCAGTACGTGGAGGAGAACCACATCGACCAGGTGTTGGTGCTCTTCTCCGCCTCCAACTTCTCCACCGAGTCCAACCTCTTTGTCATGGGCCGCTAAAAACCCCATAGAATTGTCTGACGCACAGTCCGCCATTTTGGACTGTGCGTCAGTGTTTTGATATATGAGAGAACACCCCGGGTCAGGGTGGCGGTCACAGCTGGTGTTGGCACATCCGCAGCAGCTGCCACGGCGTGGATGCTGTGCGCGGTTCCGGGATGATTGTGCCAAAAAGATACCATGCATCTCTGAAGCCACCCTGAAAAGATGGTGTTTCACCTGTAAATGATCTGTGAACATCCGCCCTTTCAGCTACCTTTCAGGTTGGAGGAGTAGTATACTGTAGAGACAGTGTAACAGGTATATGGAGGGGTATGCGCACCCTGCTGGAGCAGATGCTGGAGCTGGCCAAGGGGGACCACCAAGAGAGCCAGGCCCAGTATGAGGACGTGGACCTGGGCGAGCTGGTGGACCAGGAGACCATGAGCTATGAGGTGGTCTTTTTTGAGCAGGGCTTGGCCCTGGACAGTCGGGAGGAGGAGCACGTCACCGTGCGGGGCAACCAGGTGGAGCTGCGCCAGGTGGTGGACATCCTCCTGGACAACGCCAGAAAATACTCCAACCCCGGAGGCAAGACGGTGGTGGAATTGCGCCGAGAGGGGCGGCGGAAGTGCGTGTTGTCTGTGGCCAATCCCGGCCCCGAGATTCCGCCGGAGGATTTGGCCCACATCTTCCAGCGCTTCTACCGCATCGACCGGGCCCGCACCCGCACCGGCAGCTTCGGCCTGGGGCTGGCCATCGCCCAGAGCATTGTCCTGCGCCACGGGGGACGCATCTGGGCCACCAGCAAGCACGGGGTGAACACCTTTTCGGTGGAGCTGCCCATGGCATAAGAACTTACAAGGGTCCGTTGCAAAATGAGGCCATAAAAACGAGCGAGGTTTGGAGCCCGAAAGGGTTTCCAAACCTCGCTCGTTGCTTTACTCTTAATTTGTGCGAAAAAAAGAAAAGCAAGACCAGTATAGGGTATATGAGCACCACGGTCAACTGGTACTTGCTCTAAATTCAGAAATGATGATACCGGAGAACGCACCTGTCCGTCTGCTAAACGCCCAGCTTGAGGAACTGGAGTACGGGAAACTGTATGAAGCGTATTCTTCCAAAGGGAGAAAATCGGCGGCGGAGCCCCGGGTGTTGTTCAAGGTATTGGTACACGGCTATCTGTGCGGGATCTACTCCAGCCGGAAACTGGAGGAGGCCTGTCAGTACCGGATCGACTTCAGATGGCTGTTGGAGGACCGAAAAGCTCCGGATTACAGCACGCTTTCGCGGTTTCGCACGGGGCGGTGCAAAGAAGCAGTGGAGGACCTGTTCTACCAGTTTGTGCGGAAGCTGGAGGGGATGGGGGAAACAGATCACAAAGCGGTGTTCCTGGACGGGACGAAGCTGGAAAGCCGTGCGGGACGGTATACGTTTGTCTGGCGGAAGAGCGTGGAAAAGCAGCTGGCCCGGGTGAAGGAGAAGCTAAAAGCCCTGACCGGATTGACCACATCCGCGGCCGTGCGCGCTCTGCTGCAAGAGGAAGCCAAGGGGATTGAGTTTGTCAGCGGGAAAGGCAGCCGTAAGAGTCAGGCTCAGCGGGACTGGGAGGAAAAGCAGACCCTTCTGGAGCGGTGGGAGCGGTATGAAGAAATGCTCTCCACCATGGGGGAAGGACGCAACAGCTATTCCAAAACCGACCCGGAGGCCACCTTCATGCGGATGAAAGAGGACCATATGAGAAATGGTCAGCTGAAGCCGGGATATAATGTTCAAATTGCCGTGAACAGCGAATATATCACCGGAATAGAAGCGTTTTCAGACCGCACAGATGTGAGGACGCTGCGTCCCATGCTGGAGCAGCTGTCTCAATGGCACCGGACCCGCTACGAGGAAGTAGTGACGGACGCGGGTTATGAAAGCCTGGAGAACTATCTGTACCTGGAGCAGAACGGCCAGATGTGCTTCATAAAGCCCACCAACTACGACCAGAAGAGGACAAAAAAATTTCAAAAGCAGGTGGGCCGCATTGAGAACATGGAATATAACCCCGAAGAGGACAGCTTCACCTGCGCCCAGGACAGGAAGCTGCATCTGCGGCGGGAGGCCACAGAAGTCCGGGACGAACAGCTGGTATCCACCGCCTGGTACCGGTGCGAAGATTGCAGCGGCTGTCCCTGCCGGGCACAGTGCTGCCGGGCCAAGGACCCGGACAAGCCCAAGGAACTTGTACTGCGGAAAACCTTCTGGGAAAAACGGGAGCAGGCAGAGAAAAATATCAGGACGGAACGTGGGATCCATCTGTGTCTTTGCCGCTCCATCCAGGTGGAGGGCGCGTTTGGCCTGCTGAAAAACGACTTTGGATTCCGCCGCTTTCTGACCTGGGGCAAGGCCAACATCCGCACAGAGCTGTTCCTGCTGGCCCTGGCCTTTGATCTGAAAAAGCTGTGGATGAAGCGGGAACAGGGCAGGCTCCAGACCCGTGTGTCCATGAAAATGACCTCGTAGCCCCCGCAAAACAGAAAAGTTTTCCACATAGACGCAGGTGGACCGCCTGGGTCTGGTTTGTTGTACACATTTGAGCTGAACAGAGCCACATTTTATGAACATTTAGAACTGTTTGCCCTTTCCCGGGCAAAAAAGGGCCTGCCGCAGAATTTTTCCATTCTGCGACAGGCCCTGTTTATATGAGATGTTGTTGAATCCATTGGTGCAGATCGGGTTCCTTTGCCGTTCCACTGGCGATACTGATAAACATATCCGCCAGTTCCCCTTCCTGTAATCGAAGGGTGTACCCATTCCATTTTAACAGCAGCTGGACCACCATGGCTCCGATGCGCTTGTTTCCATCCAAGAAGGCGTGGTTGGATGCCAAGCCAAAGCCAATACGGGCAATTTTATCAATCTCTCCCGGAAACAGTTCCACTCCACCAAAGGATTGGAGCGGGGCGGAGATGGCAGATTCCAAAACAGAACGATCTCGCAATCCATCTATGCCACCGCTTTTCTGGATAACCCGGGAGTGGATGGCAATCACATCCTCTGCGGTGACCCAGATCATTCTGCCATCCTCTTATAGTCGGCAGAAAACGCATCCAAAAGGGCGTCGGCATCCGCCAACATCTGTGCCCGTGTCACCGGGGCGGGAGCGTCCAGCGTTACGGCAAAGGGCATACCGCCGGTGCGCACAAAGGCATTGGCAAAGATATTAAAGGCAGTGGACGGGGTCATTCCCAGCTGTGCACAAATTTCGGTCATCTGTGCTTTGGTCTGGCTGTCCATGCGAAAGGTCATATTGGTATCCATATCAATCCCTCCTTGCACTACAATTATAGTGCGTATTTTGTACATTGTCAATGCAACGGAGAGAGGACAACCTTCCACGCAAAAAAGACGATGCAGACCAGTTCGGTTCTGCATCGTCTCAGATGGGGAAAAAACACAAGTTTACCAAGAAAAATAAATGATCTTTTATGGGTAAAAAGCCCTCGGCAGAGTTTTCCCGCCCGGGGGCGGGAAAATAAATTGAAATCCGTTTTTTTCGGGGACATGTGCATCGGAAAAAACATCTCTCAGCCCGCCAGTGTGGCCTTGGGTCGTCCTTTGACCCAAGGGTGCATGCAGCGGGCTGCAACTTTTTCCGAAATATGCTTGCATATTTCGGAGGGCTATCCGCCCAAGTAAGCTTTCTTTACGGATTCATCATTGAGCAGCTGGGCGCCCGTGCCGGTGGAGACGATCTTGCCTGTCTCCAGTACGTAGGCCCGGTCGGCCACGGACAGGGCCATCTGGGCGTTCTGCTCCACCAGCAAAATGGTGGTGCCCGCCTTGTGGAGAGAGCGGATGATGTCAAAGATCTGTTCCACCAGGATGGGGGCCAGACCCATGGACGGCTCGTCCAGCATCAGCAGCTTGGGGTTGGACATGAGGGCTCGACCCATGGCCAGCATCTGCTGCTCGCCGCCGGACAGGGTGCCCGCCACCTGACGGCGGCGTTCGCTCAGGCGGGGGAACAGCTCATAGGCCCGTTCCAGACCACCTGCCACGGTGGACTTGGGCTGGCTGTAAGCGCCCATCTCCAGGTTCTCCTCCACCGTCATCTGGAGGAAGACCCGGCGTCCCTCAGGGACCTGGGCCAGGCCCTTGCCCACCAGCTTGTGGGCGGGGTGGCCCATGATATTCTCCCCCATAAACTCAATGGAGCCGGTGCGGGAGTGGAGCAGGCCGGAGACGGTCTGCAAGGTGGTGGTTTTACCCGCCCCGTTGGCGCCAATGAGGGTGACGATCTCGCCGTCATTGACCTCAAAGGACACTCCCTTGATGGCGTGGATGGCGCCGTAATAGACGTTGATGTCGTTGACCTTCAGCATGGTCTTAGCCCTCCTTCTGTTTGCCCAGATAGGCCTCGATGACCACCGGGTTGTTCTGAATCTCCTCGGCGGTGCCCTTGGCGATGATCTGGCCGAAGTTGAGCACGCAGATGCCCTCGCAGATACCCATGACCAGGTTCATGTCGTGCTCAATGAGCATGATGGCAATGTGGAAGGTGTCACGAATTTTCACGATGTTTTCCATCAGCTCCACCGTCTCGGAGGGGTTCATGCCCGCCGCCGGCTCGTCCAGCAGCAGCAGGGAGGGGTTGGTGGCCAGGGCCCGGACAATCTCCAGCCGCCGCTGGGCACCGTAGGGGAGGGAGCCAGCCTTGTGACCCGCCAGATCCTGCATGTCGAAGATGGACAGCAGCTCCATGGCGCTCTCGTGGGCCATTTTCTCCTGTTTCCAGTAGTTGGGCAGGCGGAGGATGCCGGACAGGGCATTGTATCGGGTCTGGTTGTGGAGGCCGATCTTCACGTTGTCCTCCACGGACAGGTTGTTAAACAGCCGGATGTTCTGGAAGGTACGGGCGATGCCCATGCGGTTGACCTGGGCGGGAGTCTTTCCGGCGGTGTCCATGCCGTCCACCAGAATGGTGCCCCGGGTGGGGTGGTAGACCTTGGTGAGCAGGTTGAACACGGTGGTTTTGCCGGCACCGTTGGGGCCGATGAGTCCGGCGATCTCGGTGCGGCCCACGGTGATGTTGAAGTCCTTCACCGCCGCCAGACCGCCGAAGTCGATGCCCAAGTGGCTGCACTCCAGAATGGGGGACTTGTACAGGTCACGCTCAGGGATGATGGAGTGGCTGGGGACGGGGACCATTTTCCCCTTTTCAAACACTTTTTTAGCCATTGACGGCGGCCCCCTTTCTTCTCTTGGGAATCACACGGCTCAGAGCCGCCTTGAAGCGCTCGTTGTTGGTGGCCAGCATCACCAGGATGAGGACCACGGCGTAGGCCAACATGCGGTAGTCGGAGAATTCACGCAGGGCCTCAGGCAGGACGTACAGCACCACGGTGGCGATGATGGAGCCCCAGATGTTGCCCAGACCGCCCAGCACCACGTACACCAGCACCAGGATGGAGGTGTTGAAGTCGAACTGGTCGGCGCTGACGCTGGAGTAGTTCAGGCCGAACAGCGCGCCAGCGGCACCCGCCAGGGCGGCGGAGGTGACAAAGGCGATGAGCTTGTATTTGGTGACGTTGATGCCCACGCTCTCGGCGGCAATGCGGTTGTCCCGGATGGCCATAACCGCCCGTCCGGTGCGGCTGCGCACCAGGTTGAGCACGATGATGAGGGTGATCATCACCAGCACAAATCCGGCGGTAAAGGTGGCAATGCGGTGGTTACCGGCGGCTCCCTGAGCGCCCTTGATGATCTGGATGGCGCCTTCCTCCAGGTGCAGGCTGTCCATGGTCTTGGTGCCGTCGATGTTCAGGGCGATGTGGAGCCCGTTTTCATCCCAGCCTACCAGCAGGCAGTTGATGATGCCCTTGATGATCTCGCCGAAGGCCAGGGTGACAATGGCCAGGTAGTCGCCCCGGAGACGCAGCACCGGGATACCCACCACAAAGCCCACCACAGCGGCCAGAATGGCGCCAACCACCAGAGCCAGCACCAGCCGGACCAGCTCATTGGGCACACAGCTCTGGAGGCTCATGGACACGATGACGCCGGAGAAAGCGCCCACACTCATAAAACCGGCATGGCCCAGGGACAGCTCACCCAGAATGCCCACGGTGAGGTTCAGCGACACCGCCATACAGATGTAGCAGCAGATGGGCACCAACATACCGGTCATGGAGCGGGTGAGCATTCCAGCGGACTGGAGCAGGGTCACAATCACAAAGGCGGCGATGACGCCCAGATAGGTGGCGTAGTCCACCTTGGTGATGGTTTTCATGTTTTTGAAGTAGTTTTTCATATCCGCCACCTCACACTTTCTCAGGCACGTACTTGCCCAGCAGACCGGAGGGCTTCACCAGCAGCACCACAATGAGCACGGCGAAGAGGATGGCGTTGGACAGCTGGGTGGAGATGTACGCCTGGGCCATGGACTCGATGATGCCCAACAGGATGCCGCCCAGGAAGGCCCCGGGGATGGAGCCGATGCCGCCGAACACGGCGGCGGTAAAGGCCTTGATGCCGGGCATAGAGCCGGTGGTGGGCAGCAGCACCGGGGAGTAGGAGCACAGCAGCACCCCGGCGATGGCGGCCAGAGCAGAGCCGATGGCAAAGGTCATGGAGATGGTGCGGTTGACGTGGATACCCATGAGCTGAGCCGCGCCCTTGTCCTCCGAGCAGGCCCGCATGGCTTTACCCATCTTGCTGCGGTTAGTGAACAGGGTCAGACACACCATGATGACGATACAGGCGACTACGGTGAGCAGAGCCACATAGGAGATGCGCAGCTGGCCGCCGAACAAGGTCAGCTGTCCGCTGATGACGGGGGTGAAGTTCTTGGGGTTGGCTCCAAAGAGCAGCTGGGCGGCGTTTTGCAAAAAGTAGCTCACGCCGATGGCGGTGATCAGCACCGCCAGGCTCCCCGCCTCCCGCAGAGGGCGGTAGGCCAGGCCCTCAATGACGATGCCCAGCACCGTGCACACGGCCATGGCCAGCAGCACGCACACCAGCGTGGACAGCCCGGTGGCCACCGTTGAGGGAGAATCCCCCAACAGGGAGCCGCTGGCATAGGTCATGGAGTAGAAGGCCACATAGCCGCCTACCATGATGACGTCGCCGTGGGCGAAGTTGAGCATCTTGGCGATGCCATACACCATGGTATAGCCCAGGGCGATGATGGCGTAGATGCTGCCCAGACTGATACCGGTGATCAGGTATGATAGAAATTCCATAAGCTCTCGATCCTCTCTTTTTCTCCTCTATTCCAGGAGCCAGAACGGAAGGGGTTCCGTGCCGGCTTCTGGGATAGAAATACAGAGTGGCTGCCGGAGCCCGGCAGCCTGCCCTGTGTTTTATTCGGATTGGATGGTTGCGTCAGGGAGTGACGTAGGTGCCGTCCTTGATGATGACGGCGGCGGGGTCCTTGGACACGGCGCCGTTGTCGTCCCAAGTCATCTCAGACCCGGCGCTGGTCAGGCCCGCCACAGACAGATCGCCCATGGCCTGGATGAGGCCGTCGCAGATCTCCTCGTTGGACATGTCGGGGGTGACACCGGAGGCCTTAATGGCTTCGTAGAGGATGTACACGGCGTCATAGGCATCGGCGGCGAACTGGTTGGGGGTCTCGCCGTTGTGGCGCTCTTTGTACTCGTTCACGAAGTTCTGGGTTGCCTCGTCCTGGGCGTCGGCGGAGAAGGGAGTCAGCAGATACACGCCCTCAGCCAGAGAGGCATCGAAGCCGTCAGCGGTCAAAATGCCGTCCATACCGTCCACACCGAAGAAGGTGGGGGCGTAGCCCATGGCGTTGGCCTGGGTCAGAATGACGGAGGCGGGGGTGTAGTAGATGGGCAGGAACAGCAGGTCGGCTCCGGCGGACTGTGCGCCGGTGAGCTGTACGTTGAAGTCGGTCTGGCTGGAGCTGTCGAAGGTGCCCTCATAGACCACGTCCATGCCGCGGGTCTTGGCCTCGGCGGCGAAGGTGTCCCGGATGCCCTGGGAATAGGGATCGTCATTTTTATAGATGATGGCGATCTTGGCGTCGTCAAAGTGCTCGTCGATGTACTGAGCGGAGCGGCTGCCCTGGTTGGAGTCGGTGAAGCACACCTGATAGGTGTTGTCGTTGCCCTCAATGACGTCGTCACCGGAGGCGGAGGGGGTGAGGGTAAACACCCGGTCCTCATTGGACAGAGGAGACACGGACAGGGCGGGCTTGGAGGTGACGGTGCCCACCAGCATCTGCATGCCCTTGTCCATCAGCTGGTTGTAGGCGTTGACCGAGGTCTCGGGGTCGTTGACGTCGTCGGCGGAGATGAGCTGAAACTGGATGTCACCGCCCAGGGCGTTGATCTCATCCACAGCAATCTGAGCGGCGTTGACCACGTTGGTACCGTAAATGGCGGCGTCTCCAGTGAGGGGGCCCACCACACCCACGGTGAACACGTTGGAGTCGCTGCTGCCTGTATTGTCCTTGTTGCCGCAGCCGGCCAGCATACCCATACACATGGCGCCTGCCATGAGCATCGCTGCAATCTGCTTCTTTTTCATTGTAACAACCTCCCATTTTACCGATTTAACACGCTGCAAGAGAATCGGTAAGATTGTTGACAATTATAGACCTGGGTCACAAGATTGTCAACCTATAAAATGAACAATGACCGTCCACGTGGGACGGTCATTGTGTTGCATACTGACGACAAAATGTCTTAGATTACCAGGCCGCCGTTGGGAGCCAGCACCTGACCGGTGACAAAGGAGGCCCCTTCTGAGGCCAAAAACAGGGCGCAGGCGGCGCATTCCTCCGGCGTTCCGATGCGGCCCAAGGGGGTCTCGTCGGCCAGAGCCTCCAGGTCTTCGGGGGATAAATGGGCGTTCATCTCGGTGGCGATGACGCCGGGGGCAATGCAGTTGACCCGAATGTTTGAAGGGCCAACTTCCTGTGCCAGAGCCTTAGTATAGGTAATGACGGCACCTTTTGTGGCCGAATAGGCCACCTCACAGGAGGCTCCCACCTGGCCCCACATGGAGGAAACGGTGAGGATGCACCCCTCTTTGCGGTGGACCATGTGGGGCAGTACGGCCTGGCAGCAGTAGTGCATGCCGTCCACGTTGACCCCGAAGAGGGTTTTCCACTGCTGGGGGTCAATGTCCGTGACCAGACCCACATGGGACAGGCCAGAGCAACAAACCAAAATGTCAAGTTGACAAAATTTTTCTAACACATTGTCAACCATGGTTTTGGCCTGGACGGGGTCGGACAGGTCGGCGCACACCTCCAGCACGGGCACGGAGAGGTTGGAGAGCTCCTGGGCCAGGGCGTGGAGCTTGTCCACGTTGCGGTGGGCGTGGATGGCCACGCCGTACCCGGCCTGGGCGAAGGCCCGGGCCGTGGCGGCGCCGATGCCGCCGGAGGCGCCGGTTATCAGAGCGTATTTCATACGATCACCTCGGGATAGAATAAAAAGAGTATAACATGAAAAAAAGGTGTTGACAAGAAAGGGGGTATTATGTATAATAGCATTCGTTCCCGTGAGCAATGGACGATTAGCTCAGCTGGTATGAGCACCTGCTTGACGTGCAGGGGGTCACAGGTTCGAGTCCTGTATCGTCCACCATAAAAACCGCTGTTTTCGAGAGAAAACAGCGGTTTTTCTTTACTTTTTTCTGCCATTCACGGGACGAGCCCTGACCACATATTCGTTTTGACCACAGTTTAGTCACAGACAGGAAAAATAACGCTCTGATTCCAGATCAGAGAGAAATCCAAATTGTTTGGGCTGATTTTGGTTGTAAAAATACCTCTGGTTTGCTATGCTGAACAGGAAGGTGAGGGCTGATGATGCCCACTTCATCGAATGAACCCCCTGATCTGAGAAAGGAGGCTGCTATGGAGTTAATCCCCCAGGTTGTCCAGGCTGTGGCCGGACAAAATTACTCTGTCTACGTCTATTTCCACGATGGTACCGTGCGGCTTCTGGACGCATCCCCACTAGTGCAAAAGGGTGGCGTGTTTGCGCCCTTGCAGGATGCCGACTTCTTCCGGGATCGGCTGACCGTCTTAAACGATACGGTGGCGTGGGATGTGGACGGAAACCGAGATCCTTGCACCTGTATTGATCTTGACCCTTGCCAGCTGTATAAGGCCTGTCCCATCGTAGAGGACCCCCTCAGAGATGCGAATTAAGTTAAATATTGATACAAGAGCCACACGCCAGAAGTATTCCTTCCGGAGTGTGGCTTTTTCTCAGCTTGCTGTTTTCTTAGCTCTGAGGAGGGCCAGTTCCTGTTTCATCTCTGTGATCAGTACGGCCAGCTTCTCCTCACATTCCGCCTCCGTGGGGGCGTAGATGTTCCGGGCTATGCGCTTGCCGTTTACTTTTGGGGAGTAGCGTCCCTCCCAGAGGTGGTCGTTGATCTGGGTCACACAGTCGGTTCCCGGCTTGCGGTATTTGCCCTTCACCGCCTGGAAGGGGATGGCTGTGGCTGGCCTGTTGGGCTTGGGATTGGGGGGCGGCTCCACCCCGGCAATGCCCCGGTCGATGCGGTCTGCGGCTCTCTGACGCATTTCATCGCTGACATGAGCGTAGACGTATTGCAACTACATCAAGGTAAATTTCTTTTTCGTCTGTCGGCACCACACTTGCCACGTCGGGAGATAACGGTTACAATGGTGGTAAAGAAAGGGGGCTTGTGTATGGCAACAATCCGATGTCCGCACTGCGGCAGTCCTGTCATGGTGCGGGGAAACCGCTGGGAGTGTGGCTGGTGTGGGGATTTTGGGAACATTTCCTCTCTGTTTCCCTCTGAACAGGCCAAGCTGGCCCCCAAAAAAAGTACACCCAAAATTACGTTGAGTTTCACCGTCTCTGTGGAGGACACTACGCCTCCACCACGCCATTTTACCCGTACAGAACTGGTGGATATGGTGCGCCGCTGGGACTTCTCCGAAAACGAGTGGGCCTGCCGGGATCTGCTGATTGCGGACTTCCCCGATGCTGTCCGGCGATGGACGGCGGAGGAGCTGGAGGATATGGACACCCAGGATCTCCTATGTGAAGTCGGTGACAGCGACCCCCAGACCGCAGTTCAGATGATGAAGCTGCTGTTGGACACGGCAGAAAGTCACCTCCAGGAACCAGAGGTGGCCGAGCAACTATTGGGATGGGATATGTGCGTTCTGTGCCGAAATCAGTTTGTCCAAGCTCCCCTTTTGAAACAACTCAAACACGACGACCGTTTGGCCCAGCAGCTATTTCGGAGTGCCTATGTAGGGGATTCTCAGGAAGATTTGTTGGATGCGTGCGACTGGTTTGGGGAGGCAGATCTGAAAAAGTACCTCTATTCTCTTATGACTCAAAATCCCTATTTCGAAGGATTTGACTAAATGGAACAACCCGGCCTGTGTCAATCACGGGCCGGGCCTTCCTGCTTTTTGCGACGTTTTCTTATCTTTGATAACCGTGTACTAAAATCGTTCTGTAAATGGAGATAAGTTACAACTCTGCCGATATGCACGAACTGTACCCATCCGGGCAAAGCTGCTGAATCAGCTCCTCCAACCAGCTTATTCCATGATTCCCTCACCGTGCTCCAGCATGAACCGATCAAAATCACTGGTATAGAGCTGATCCTGCACAATGCGGTATTTTTCAAACTCTGTTTCTGCGTGGATCTTTGCCATTTCAGCTGAGATTTTCCCCGCATCCTGCAACACGTCCCGATCCCACATGGTCAAAAAGCCATTTAGACGCTGTTCCCAGTCCGCCATGGTCATGGGGATTTTCCGTTCTGCCTGCATTTCTGCCAAGTCCAGATAAGCGGATACCAGCCGGGACAGCTGGTGCAGCTCTTCTTCAGTCAGGTAGTTTTTTGCCACCACCACATCGGATTTATGGATTTTTCCATCGGGGTATCCGTCCCAGTTTGTCAGCCCCATATGCTCTTTCTCGGCGTCCGCACGGTTGTAGACCACCTCTGCCGCTGTCTGCCCATGGACACTGTAATGCAGCTTGTTTTGTACCGCTGCAAAAAACCTGCGGGTGGCTTTGGCGCTGGGGTCATAGTCCAGCGCAGTGGCATAAATATCGGTGATTTTTTGATAAAACTTCCGCTCAGAAAGACGGATTTCCCGGATTTTCTCCAGCTGTTTCTCAAAGTATTTCTCTGTCAGAACCGTTCCACCGTTTTTCAGGCGTTCCTCATCCATCACCCAGCCCTGGATGGTATAATCCTTGACGATTCCATTTGCCCACTTGCGAAATTGTACGGCTCTTTCATTGTTGACCTTGAAACCCACGGAAATAATCATGGGTAGATTATAGTGATTTACTTCACGATTCACCTGACGGGTGCCTTCTGTTTGAACTATCCGGAATTTCCGGATAGTTGCCGATTCTTCCAATTCAGCATCAGAATAGATTTTTTTGATATGGTCGTTGACCGTTCTGACATCCACATCATACAGTGTGGCCATCATCTTTTGCGTCAGCCAGATGTTTTCGTCCTCGTACCGCATTTCAAAGCTCTGCTGTGTATCACCGGTGGCGGCTACAAAGGTCAGGTACTCTGCAGCGGAAGAACGAATCAACTTATTGTCTTTGTCCTGCATGGAGTTACACCTCAATTCTTGCAATAATCTTGTCAATTTCCGCCCGTAGCACTTCCTCCCGTGCCACGATCTGGGCGATCTCGGCGTTGAGCTGCACAATGTCAATTTTCTCCCGGGTGTCCTCGGCCTCCACATAGGTGGAGACAGACAGGTTATACTCCTGCTCGGCGATCTCCTCATAGGTGGCCAGATGGGAGAAGTGAGCCTCCTCGGTGCGGTTTGCAAAGGTATCCACAATGCGGCTGATGTTGTCCGGGGTCAGCTTATTGTTGTTGGTCACCTTGATGCACTCACGGGTGGCATCAATAAATAGGGTCTTGTTGTCCGTCTTGTTCTTTTTCAGCACCATGATACAGGTGGCGATGGTAGTGCCGAAAAACAGGTTGCTGGGCAGCTGAATCACGCAGTCAATGAAGTTGTTGTCGATGAGGTACTTGCGGATCTTCTTTTCTGCTCCGCCTCGGTACAGGATGCCGGGGAAGCAGACGATGGCGGCGGTGCCGTTGGCCGCCAGCCAGGACAGGCTGTGCATGATAAAGGCCATGTCCGCCTTGCTCTTGGGGGCCAACACTCCCGCAGGGGAAAAGCGGGGGTCGTTGATGAGCAGCGGGTTTTCGTCCCCGGCCCACTTGATGGAGTAGGGGGGATTGGAGACGATCAGCTCGAAGGGCTCATCGTCCCAGTGCTGGGGATTGGTCAGGGTGTCTTCACAGGCAATGTCAAATTTGTCAAAGCCAATGTCGTGGAGGAACATATTGATGCGGCACAGGTTATAGGTGGTGATGTTGATCTCCTGCCCATAGAAGCCATTGCGAACCGCATCATGGCCCAGAACCTTCACCGCCTTCAGCAGCAGAGAGCCAGAGCCACAGGCGGGGTCGTACACCTTGTTGATCTCGGTTTTGCCCACAGTACCCAGCCGGGTGAGCAGTTCGGACACATCCGCCGGGGTAAAGAATTCACCGCCGGACTTACCGGCGTTGCTGGCGTACATGGTCATCAAATATTCGTAGGCATCGCCAAAGGCATCGATGTCGTGGTCCTTCACATCGCCCAGGTTCATGTTGGAAACGCCCACCAGCAGTTTCACCAGCTTTTCATTCCGCTTGGCTACGGTGGCCCCCAGCTTGTTGCTGTTTACATCGAAGTCATCAAACAGTCCGGCAAAATCACCTTCCGACTGGCTGCCTTTGGCAGATTCCTCAATGTGGCGGAAGACGGTTTCCAGGGTCTCGTTGAGGTTTTCATCCTGGGCGGCTCTGGCGCACACGTTGCAGAACAGCTCACTGGGCAGAATGAAGAAGCCTTTTTCCTGTACCAGGTCCTCCCGGGCCTCTTCGGCCTCTTCGTCGGACAGCTTGGCATAATCAAAGTCGGCGTTTCCAGCCTCAATCTCGCCGCTGTTGATGTAATTGCAAAGGTTTTCTGAAATATAGCGATAGAACATGGTGCCCAGCACATAGTTCTTGAAGTCCCAGCCATCCACGGCCCCCCGCAGTTCGTCCGCAATAGCCCAGATGGCACGGTGCAGCTCGTCCCGCTCTTGTTCTTTCTTCATATCTGCCACAGTTGTTTCCTCCTGTTTTCTCTATTATCACGGTAGGGAAGTGGTCGTTTGACTTCTCCCACAGTCAGTTTCCGATTTTCTACAATTTATTATTATATTATGTACTCTGAAGATGCACAAGGGGCAGTTTGGTGTCCGTAATAGTCCCATAAATGGGGCTGATTTAGTGGTTGGATGTCTTATTGAGCGAGGTTGAAGTCCAGATGACGAAGTTGCCACTGGATGCAGCAGAAAGCCCCCTCCGGAACTCGGAGGGGGTTTGTAATGACATAATTACAGAGCAGATCAGCTGTTTCATTCATGGGTCAGGCAGACTTTCTTGTCGAGGGAGCTTTTATCTTTGATGACAGTGTATCAAAACTATTTCGTGGGATGTGCCCAACGGCAGGAACTGGCAAAATAATTTTGGTAAGATGCATTTGTAGAGAAAAGGACTCTGAGGTGCTTCATAGGTAGAGCGGAGATACTTGATAATCTAAATACGTTGATTTGTGTTGGTTGATTGCTTTTTCTAGACTCGTGTACTACAATAAATTGGAATCTTGCCGGTGACTACTGAGGTAGGTGTGCTGGGGCAGTCCAACCGATTGAGGAGTAAAAATAGTGAGAAGTTGGCTTTGGGCCACTTATAATGAAACAATGGTCTTTTAGATAGGAGAGAAAAATGGGAAAAGCAATTGAAGGCTCTAATGCCAATTTTGAAATGAATTTTTATAAGCTGCTAGAACTACCACTTGTTAAGAAATCTTTTGATGACATAATATATCGCAAACTCCTCATTGATGGCTACATTTATTGTAATGACGGAATAATCCCCAGCAATAAAACTGTGTTTAAGCCATTAGATACAATTAACCCTGCATTATATAGCATAGTCAAAGATAAGAATCCAGATTCTTATGAAGAATTGTATAACCAGATCAAATCATATGTTCCCGCAGAAAATCGTGAGTTCTCAAATTTAGAAGCGCAGCTAATACTGTATCTTATTTTTCAATTAGGTGGTCCTTGCGCTACTGCAAAAGTACTAATAATGCTCTACCGTTATTACGAAAATAAAATTAAATATCGTCAGTATGGTGGTTTTATTTGTAGATTAGATGTTGAACCGCGCCCGATAAATAGTTTGCATGATTATATAAAACATATTTCTGAACTGTCAGATGTAAAAAATCTATTTTATAGGGGACACTCAAACGTAAATTACATTGCTATACCTTCTTTGTTCCGAGAAAAGAGATTTTATCAAAATGAATATATAATGTATCAAGAATTGGTAATTCGGTGTGCATCCTCGTTTATTAATTGTTCCACTCATCTGGACTTCTTAATAGAAATGCAGCACTATGGGTTACCCACTCGGCTACTGGATATTACATCAAACCCGCTGGTTGCCCTTTATTTTTCATGTGAAAGCAGCAATAATGTGGGTGAGGTTATAGTTTACAATATTGGAAATTCAAGTATGAAGTATGAAAAGTGTGACGAAGTATCAATTTTAACGGCACTACCTATGTTCGACTTTTCTACCCAACAGAGTATCTTGCATGACGTTCACTTTGGAAGTTTGCTAAGTAGCAGATCATATGAAGCACTTATATCTGAAATAAAAACAGAACGTCCTTTGTTGTCAGATGACGTCACTTACAGGAAGCTCACAACACCAGTGTTTGTAAAGCCGGTAAGGAAAAATTCTCGCATATTACGGCAGGAAGGTGCGTTTCTGATTTGGGGGTTAGATGACGTTCACTACGGTGATGGGAAGCAAAGAGCTTCATTTGACGAAGAATTTCGATACAAAGAAGATATGAAGAAAATTGTATACTATGTTCCATCTAAATACAAAAAATCTATAATTGACTCATTAAATCGAGTTGGGATAAACAAGGCTTTTGTTTATCCAGAAATTGACGATGTTGCAGTGTACATAAAAGAAAGCATTAAATAATAATCCTTTTCCAGACTTACACTAAAATACACATATGTTTACAGCCGCAGTACCGAGGCACCTTCCACTATGTCCAATATCACAACAATGAGAAGTCGATACTCCGTATAAAGATTCCATTTACCGTGATTTATCTATCCAACTAGCAATGAATTTGATATTTACCAATAATTATATCCCAATTATCGAAAGAATGAGCATTGGAAGTGATATAATGAGTACTTATAAAGATGCTGACAAGCAGATTGAAATTGACTTGCATTTAGATGAGCTTATAGAAAAAGCCAGAGATGGTACGGTTGAGAATGTAGATTTCACAAAAATCTGGTGTAATATAGCACTAATGCCAGCTTATCGTATCGAGTATATTATTAATTTCTCTGCCCACACAGAGGTTGGTTACAATAGAGATGAGGCTGTAGTATATGGTTTGCTGGTTCGTCTGTTTAAATTGTTGTGTTTCGAGAGGAGAATAGTATGTAAACAGTTAATGACTACAACTTTAGCTGCATTTTTTGAACGGATGATTTTGGAAGGGATTATCAATATTGAATATTTTATCAAATGCTTTGACGAGCGCCTATTAAATGATTTTCGTTTAAATAGTTTAAAAGCTGAGGCTTTTTTGAAAAAACTATAAGAGAAGATATAGCTAAAAATGCAGGGCAATCATCTGATTGGCAGGAACGATTGTTAGCTTCGATACATCATACCTATAAAAAAACTAATAGTTCTTATGAAGAAGTTAGGTCTAAAAAAATAAAGTTGCCTTCAATTAGTGAAAAATTTCGAACAACAGGGAACGAAAGACTTTATGATGTTTCTTATAGAACTAAATGTCATGATATACATGGGGATTGGGTCGATTTGGCACTAAATTACTTGACATTTGATGAGGAAACAGCTCGGTTCTCTCCGAATTTCCAAGAGTATCAAGCCGATCTTCGACAGTTGAATCCGCCCTTGATTATATGTTACGAAATGCTCAAAAAGTTTGTTCAGGACTTCCCTGGTCATGGGCTACCACATAGTTTGTACGATGAAATCACCGACGATCAGCGTATCATTTTATTTTTTGATAGGATGCATTTCAATTTTGTAAATCAATATGACCTATTTGATGGTATTGATACATCTTTTTATGAGAGTTAGCTTTGCATTTCTAGTAGCTGCTTTAGAGTGTTTTGCCCGATAAGTTTGTACTGTCATTTCTACGCTGCCAATAAACTCTTATAGAATAAGGCTGACATTTCAAATAACTGAATGATACTCACTCTAAGAATAAGAACCCATTGCTCGTTGCTTATAATCCATTGATATTACTGGACTTTTCAAATCCTATAATTACGCATAAGCCTTGCGATATGTGGACATGTAGAGTGAGAGCCATTCGTTTGACCATTCCAGAGAAGCATGTCCACGGTAGTAGCATGTGGACCGAATCTAACGAACCCGTGTAATTGGCTGCCCCATTCCTCTTTGTTAACAGCGTACTAAAACCATGGAAAGGCGTAAAAAGTACGGCGTCCATGCCTGTGATGGCTGAGGAAATTGACCACACAACCAGTCACAGACAGTCGTGGAACACGTGGAAACCCTGTGATCGGAAAGTGCTGAAAATCAAGTGGAATGGAATAAAAAGCACTAGAAATAAGCAGAAATTATTAGAAAAAAGTACCCCTGACGCTTGACGTGCAGGGGGTCACAGGTTCGAGTCCTGTATCGTCCACCACAAAAACCGCTGTTTTCGAGAGAAAACAGCGGTTTTTTCGTAACCGTAAAATCTCCCGGCGTATAAAAAGGCCGCCATCTCAGCGCAGAGGCAATGAGATGGCGGTCGGCATTTTCATTATGGTTTTGGAATTTTACATTTCTGAGG
>NZ_NFKG01000011.1:0-70998 GCF_002160275.1 Pseudoflavonifractor sp. An187
CCAGGGCAATACAAGGGAACCAACGGGCCGGGCAAGCCACGGCCCTTACCGCAGCGCAACAGGATGGTGCAGCAAAACCCCCGGCGGCGGGAACGCCGCTTCTCCAGGGGAGGCCCGGACATGGGAACTGCCCAGCTGTAGGGCCAGCTACCCAAGGTCGCCTGGTGTGGTGGCAGTGACAGAAACCACAGTAAGGGTGACGGGCCGAACCTAGGCTTGACGCAGGTCCGGCCTTGTACCCAAGGGAGGTCCTTAGGGGGGAACGCCCTAAGCGGGTTTTGGTACCTTTTGCCCGGTCAAAAGGTACCCCCAGCGGGAAGCGTCCCCGCCAGGCTGGCAAGCCGAAACCATGTGTGGTTAGAAGAACACCACATCGTCTACCTGACGGCAGACAGTCCCCCTTGCACCGAGGTGCCTTTGGGCCTGACAGATACATGAACTCCCAGGCCAGAGGGCTGGAATAGAGAACCCATAGAACGAACAAACAACGGATGCAGGTTTAACTCTGCATCCGTTGTATTTTTCCTCCCAGCCCCATTGACACCCATACTTGAATGTGCTAATATATGAGCAGATGTTCATATGTTGTTTGAAAGGAGGAGCAGACATGGACCAGGACGGGAAGAAACTGGCGGCGGAGAACTGCTGCCACGGCCACAACATGGAACAGGTGGAGGAGATGATGCCCACCGACGAGTGTTTGTACGACGTGGCGGAGCTGTTCAAGCTCTTTGGCGACTCCACCCGCATGAAGATTTTGTACGCCCTCTTTGAGTCGGAGCTGTGCGTGTGCCACATGGCCCAACTGCTGGGGCTGACCCAGTCGGCGGTATCCCACCAGCTGCGCATCCTCAAGGGCGGGCGGCTGGTGAAGCCCCGCCGGGAGGGGAAAACGGTGTATTACTCCTTGGCCGATGACCACGTACGCAAGATCATCGCCCAGGGCATGGAACATATTATGGAACAACAGGGGGTAATGGTATGAAAAAGGTATTCAAACTGGAAGAGCTGGACTGCGCCAACTGCGCCCGCAAGATGGAAGAGGCCATCGGAAAACTGCCCGGGGTACACAGTGCCTCCATCAGCTTTATGACCCAGAAGCTGACCCTGGAGGCGGAGGACGGCCGCTTTGATGAGATTGTGACGGAGGCCCAGAAGTGCATCTCCCGGGTGGAGCGTCACTGCCGTATCGTCAAGTGAGGATGTGAACAGCCATGACCAGACGGCATAAACAGACCTTGGCCCGCATCCTCGTGGCGGGCATACTGCTCATTGCGGCGGTGCTCACCCCCCAGGCGTGGGGGCTGTGGCGGCTGCCCATCTTCCTCGTCCCCTATGTTGTAGTGGGGTGGGATGTGCTGTGGGAGGCCATTTGCAACATCGCCCACGGCGAGATTTTTGACGAAAACTTCCTCATGTGCGTGGCCACCCTGGGCGCTCTGGTGCTGGGTGAGTACGCCGAGGCGGTGGGAGTTATGCTCTTCTACCAGGTGGGCGAGTTGTTCCAGAGCCTGGCGGTGAGCAAGTCCCGCCGCTCCATTGCCCAGCTCATGGACATCCGCCCGGACAGCGCCCACGTGCTGCGAAAGGGCAAAGAGGTCACTGTGGACCCGGACGAGGTGCAGGTGGGGGAGACCCTGGTGGTGCGCCCCGGCGAGCGCATCGCCCTGGACGGTGTGGTGGTGGAGGGTTCCTCCTCCCTGGACACTGCCGCCCTCACCGGCGAGTCCATGCCCCGGGACGTGGAGGAGGGCCAGGAGGTCAGCTCCGGCTGTGTCAATCTCACAGGCCTGTTGCACATTGAGGTCAGCCGTCCCTTTGGCCAGTCTACCGTGGCCCGAATTTTGGAGTTGGTGGAGAATGCCGCCGCCAAAAAGGCCAAAGCGGAGCACTTTATCACCCGTTTTGCCCGCTGGTATACCCCGGTGGTGGTGCTGGGCGCTGCGGCTCTGGCCATTGTAGGCGGCCTGGTTACCGGACACTGGGGGGAGTGGGTGCGCCGCGCTCTCATCTTCCTGGTCATCTCCTGCCCCTGCGCCCTGGTCATCTCCATTCCCATGGCCTTCTTTGGTGGCATTGGCGGGGCCTCCCGGCAGGGTGTGCTGGTGAAAGGCGGCAACTATCTGGAGCTGCTGGCTAAGACAAAAACCGTAGTCTTTGACAAGACCGGTACCCTCACCCAGGGAAAATTTGCCCTCTCCGGGCTGTATCCGGTCCGGGACGAGGAAGAGGAGCCCCTGCTGCGGTGGGCGGCTCTGGCGGAGAGCCATTCCAACCACCCCATTGCCCAGTCTCTGCGCCGTGCCTGGCAGGGAGACGTGAAGGACCACACCGTCACCGACGTGGAGGAGATTCCCGGCCGGGGCGTCTGCGCCACGGTAGACGGGGTGGAGGTGTTGGCGGGCAATGCGGTCTTTCTCTCGCAGCACGGCTTTACCCCTGCCCAGGACGTCCCCGCCGGGACGGTGGTGCACGTGGCGGCCCAGGGCCGATATCTGGGCTTTGCTCTCATTGCCGACCAGGTGAAGGACCACGCCGCTGAAACCATCGCCCAGCTCAAGGCCCAGGGCGTGCGTACCGTGATGCTCACCGGGGACAGCCGGGAGGTGGGCGAGCAGATGGCCCAACGGCTGGGGCTGGACCAGGTCCACGCCCAGCTGCTGCCCCAGGACAAGGTGGACCAGCTGGAACAGCTGCTGGAGCAAAAGCCGGAGGGTACCGCTCTGGCCTACGTGGGCGACGGAGTCAACGACGCCCCGGTGCTGTCCCGGGCGGACGTGGGTGTGGCCATGGGCGGCATGGGCTCGGATGCCGCCATTGAGGCCGCCGACGTGGTGCTCATGGACGACGACCCCGCCAAGCTGCTCACTGCCATGTCCATTGCCCGCAAGTGCCGGGCCATTGTCATTGAGAATATCGTCTTTGCTCTGGGGGTGAAGGGGCTGTTTTTGGCCATGGGCGCTTTCGGCGTGGCCACCATGTGGGAGGCGGTGTTTGCCGACGTGGGGGTGGCGGTGATCGCCATTTTGAACGCCAGCCGGATGCTGTATCATAAAAAGTCTATATAAAAAGAGACCCGCTTTCAGCGATGAAGAGCTGAAAGCGGGTTTTTCCTCATTTCAGGCTTGCCAGCCGGGGGACGCGCTCCGCTGGGCCCCATTTCTCCCGAGGAGAAATGGGGGAAAGAATCGCCTAGGGGTTGTACCCCTAGGTACCCCCTGAGGTCTCCTTACATGGCGCTGGAGTATCCCACACCGACGCTGAGGTATTGGGAATTGGCCGTCCTCCTTGCGCCGCTGTCGCTGACATCTTCTGCGTAGAACTATGGTGCTTCTTTGGTAACAGCGTCTGAATTGGGTGCAGGCGGGCATATACCACCTACGGCAGGCCCTGTCCTTCTGGGGCAAGTGCTTCCCACACTAGAACATGCAGCGGTAGCGGATATAGCGGCACAGAGTATCGGCTTATCTCTGGGCCGGTTTGGAGTGCTCCGACAGCTTAGGGCTGCTGACCCAAGGGAGGTCCTTAGGGGGGAACGCCCTAAGTGGCTTTTCGTCCATTTTGGCCAGTCAAAATGGACCCCAGCGGAGCGTTTTCTTTTTCGTACACTCCGCACATTGCAATTCCCAGTAAGGAGGTGTACAATACCGCAGTTAGCATGATAAGAGAACGAGGTGAGCGAGTATGGTTCAAGAAGAGAAGCAGAACCTCTCTTTACAACAGCTGGAGCCGGGGCAATCCGGTATCATTCGGGCCATCAACAACCCCCGGGGCCCGGTGAAGCGTCGGCTGGTGGATATGGGGCTGACCCCCGGCACCAAAGTGACGGTGCGGAAGATTGCCCCCTTTGGCGACCCCATCGAGGTCAATCTCCGGGGGTATGAGCTGTCGTTGCGCAAGGAGGATGCCTGCAACATCCTCCTGTGTGCCCCTGGGGAGGAGCCCCACGGCACGCGTCCTGAGCACACTGCCCCTGACCAGGAGACAGTGCGGCGGATGACCCAGGCCCACGAGCACCATCAGCGGGAGCACGGGGGCAGCAAGCAGGACAACCACGACGTCCGTGAGATGAAAATTGCCCTGGTGGGCAACCCCAACTGCGGCAAAACTACCCTCTTTAACGCCCTCACCGGGTCCAACCAGTATGTGGGCAACTGGCCCGGCGTCACGGTGGAGAAGAAGGAGGGCGTGGCCCATGTGGATGGCCGGGACGTGACCATCGTGGATCTGCCCGGCATCTACTCCCTCTCCCCCTACTCCATGGAGGAGATTGTGGCCCGTGACTTTGTGGTGGGGGAGCACCCCGACGCCATCATCAACATTGTGGACGCCACCAACTTAGAGCGCAACCTGTACCTCACCGCCCAGCTTCTGGAGCTGGAGCGGCCCATGGTCATTGCCCTGAACTTCATGGACGAGGTGGAAAAGCGGGGAGATAAGCTGGACCTGGTGCGGATTTCCCGGGCCCTGGGTGTCCCTGTCATCCCCATTACCGCCCGCACGGGCCAGAACATCCAGAAGCTGCTGGAGGAGGCCCACCACCAGATGCACACCGGCTTCACCGTGGAGCCCGACGACCTGTACGACGACTTTACCCACTACATCCACCACCAAGTGGACGCCCTCATCCACGACCGGGCCTACGCCGTGGGTATCCCCGCCCACTGGGCCTCCATCAAGCTCATTGAGGGGGACGAACTGGTGGAGAAGGCCCTGGGGTTGGACGAGGCCACCCGCTGGAAGGTGGACCGGGTGGCCCAGAGCTATGAACAGGCCTACCCCCTGGGTGACCGGGAGACCCTCATTGCCGACGCCCGCTACCGCTTCATTCAGCGGGTGGTGAAGGTGGGAGTGCAGCGGGGCCAGCCCCTGGGCACCATGACCCTCTCGGATAAAATTGACGCCATTGTCACCCACCGCTTCCTGGCGGTCCCCGTGTTTTTGGTGATGATGTTGGCCCTGTTCGGCATCATCTTCGGCCCCGGCCAGATTCTGGCCGACGGGGTGGACTACTTCTTCAACGACTGGCTGGCTGGCGTGGTCAGCGGCGTTTTGGACCAGGCAGGCACCGCCCCCTGGGTGTCCTCTCTGCTGGTGGACGGCGTGCTGTCCGGCGTGGGCGGCGTGCTGGTGTTCCTGCCCCAGATCGCCCTGTTGTTCCTGTTTTTGTCCTTCCTGGAGGACTCCGGGTACATGGCCCGGGCCGCCTTTATCATGGACCGGGTGCTGCGCCGCTTCGGCCTGTCCGGTAAGGCCTTCATCCCCATGCTCATGGGCTTTGGCTGTACTGTCCCCGCCATCATGGGGGCGCGGACCATGGAAAATGAGAAGGACCGCCGCATGACCATGATGCTGGTGCCCTTCATGTCCTGTTCCGCCCGTCTACCGGTGTACGGCCTGATGACCGCCGCCTTCTTCCCCAAGCATGCGGGTCTGGTGATTTTCTCCCTGTATGTGCTGGGCCTGCTGTGCGCCATTGTGTCCGGCATCATCCTGCGCCACACCATGTTCCGGGGCGAGCCCGCCGCCTTTGTGCTGGAGCTGCCCCCCTACCGCCTGCCCACCGTCCGAAACTGTCTGACCCATGTGTGGGAGCGGGTGCGGGGCTTCCTGGTGAAGGCGGGTACCCTGATTCTGGCCATGAGCGTGGTGCTGTGGTTCCTCCAGAGCTTCGGCGTCACCTCCCACGGCCTGGTGATGGTGGAGGAGCCCAGCCGTTCTATGCTGGGTACCATCGGCTCTCTGCTGGCCCCCGTGTTTGGGCCTCTGGGCTTCGGCACCTGGCAGGCCGCTGTGGCCATCCTCACCGGCCTGGTGGCCAAGGAGGCGGTGGTGTCCACCCTGTGCCTGCTCTACGGCGTGTCCACTCTGGACGCCGGGGCCACGGTGGCCACCGCTCTGTCCGGCACCTTCCACACCCCTGTAGCCGCCTACGCCTTCCTGGTGTTCATCCTGCTGTATGTGCCCTGTGTGGCGGCCGTGTCCACCATGGTGCGGGAGATGGGCAGCTTGAAGTGGACCGCTCGCTCCATCCTCTGGCAGCTGGCGGCGGCCTGGCTGGTGTCGTTTGTGGTGTTCCAGGTGGGAATGCTGCTGTTTTAAGGAGTTTTCTATGAAATATGTGATTTATGCCCTGGTGGCGGCCCTGGCGGTGTGGGCGGTGTGGTACTTGGTGCGCACCATCCGCCGCCAGCTCCGTGGCCAGTGCAGCGGCTGCTCGGGAGACTGCTCCCGCTGCGGCAAGAAATAGCGGACACGGGCGCACCCCATCAGGGGGGCGCCCGTGTTTTTTCACAAAAATACACCCTGTGAATCTGTGTGGGCTGACAAAAGTCGGTGGATTCGAGGATTCTTTCTTGACAAACCCATGTCAGTGCGCTATTCTGTCCCTGGACAATTTCAAAGGGACTTGTGACTGGTCAAGCAGGCAAGATCAAACCGATGCAGTGGGAAACCATATCCGTATATGGCAATATGGCACTGTAGGTTTGGTCTTTTTATTTTTTCTCAGAGGAGGTGAGCACATGGAAAACATTCCACCGGAAAACCAAAAGCCTGGCGCATACCGCATTGTCCGAGCCATCGGCAACAATTTTGTGTGCGCCAAAGACAGCAGCGGCCACGAGGTGGTGCTGCGTGGACCCGGCATCGGCTTTAAAAAAGCCCCAGGGGACGTGGTAGCCCCGTCCCGGGTGGAGAAGGTGTACGCCCTGCAAGACCACAGTCAATCCCAGCGCCTGACCCAGCTGATGGTGGAGCTGCCTCCGGAGTACCTGGAGGTGAGCACCCAGATCATTGAGAGCGCCGAGCGTCTGCTGGGTCGGCACCTGTCGGGGAATGTGTACATCACCCTCACCGACCATATTTCCTTTGCCCTCCAGCGGCACAAAAACGGGGTGTACTACCCCAATCAGCTGCTGTGGGAGATCAAAACCTTCTACGCCCAGGAGTACGAGGTGGGTCAGATGGCCCTGGAGATCATCGAGAGCGCCTTGGGGGTGCAGCTGCCCGAGGACGAGGCGGGCTTCATCGCCTTGCACATCGTCAACGCCCAGTTGGACGGGCGCATGTCGGACATGGTGCGCATCACCGAGCTGGTGCGTGAGATCATGGCGGAGGTGGCGGAGTTCTATGGTGCTGCCCCCTGTCAGCAGGGGCTGGACTACGAGCGGCTCATCACCCACCTGAAATTCTTGGGCCAGCGGTTGGCTCGGCCCAGGCCCCAGGCCCGGGAGGATGCCACCTTCCAGGGGATGATCCGAGAGCACTATCCCCAGGCCTTTGCCTGCGCTTTGCGGGTGAAGGAGCGGCTGAAACGGGTTTTTGACCTGGATCTGCCCGGCGAGGAACTCACCTTTCTGACCGTTCATTTACAACGCTTGGCCCTGGCCATGGGACAAGCAAAGGAGGAGAATTTCTGATGAAAGACAAAGTATTCGGCGTATTGCAGCGGGTGGGCCGCTCCTTTATGCTGCCCATCGCCATTCTGCCCGTAGCGGGCCTGTTTTTGGGCATCGGCGGGTCCTTTACCAACACCACCATGCTGGAGACCTACGGCCTCATGGGCATCATGGGCCCCGGCACCTTCATCTACGCCATTTTGCAGGTGCTCAACGCCGCCGGTTCGGTGGTCTTTGACAACCTGCCTCTGATCTTCGCCATGGGTGTGGCCATCGGTATGGCCAAGCAGGAGAAGGAAGTGGCGGCCCTGTCGGCAGCCATCGCCTTCTTCGTGATGCACGCCACCATAGGGGCCATGATCAACGCCTTCGGCGCCCCCGACCTGTCCGGCGCCACCACTACTGTGGTGGGCCTGAACTCCCTGCAAATGGGCGTGTTCGGCGGCATCATGGTGGGCCTGGGTGTGGCAGCCCTGCACAACCGGTTCTATAAGATTCAATTGCCCCAGGTGCTCTCCTTCTTCAGCGGCACCCGGTTCGTCCCCATCATCTCCGCCGCCACCTACCTGGTGGTGGGCATCGCCATGTACTACATCTGGCCCACCATCCAGACTGGCATCAATCACCTGGGCGGCTTTGTGCTGGCCAGCGGCTACGCCGGTACCTGGCTGTACGGCTTCATCGAGCGTGCCCTCATCCCCTTCGGCCTGCACCACGTGTTCTACATCCCCTTCTGGCAGACCGCTGTGGGCGGCACCGCCACCGTGGCCGGACACCTGGTGGAGGGCGCTCAGAACATCTTCTTTGCCGAGCTGGCCACCCCCGGCATTGAGCACTTCTCCGTGGCTGCTACCCGCTTCATGAGCGGTAAGTTCCCCCTGATGATCTTCGGCCTGCCTGGCGCTGCTCTGGCCATGTACCGCTGCGCCCGGCCGGAAAACCGTAAGGTGGTGGGCGGCCTGCTGCTCTCCGCCGCTCTCACCTCCATGATTACCGGTATCACTGAGCCCCTGGAGTTCACCTTCCTCTTTGTGGCTCCCGCCATGTACATCGTCCACTGCGTGTTCGCCGGTGCTGCCTACATGCTCATGCACATCTTCAACGTGGGCGTGGGTATGACCTTCTCCGGCGGCCTCATCGACCTGACCCTCTTCGGCATCATGCAGGGCAACGCCAAGACCAGCTGGATTTGGGTGGTCATCGTGGGCGCGGTCTACTTCGTGCTCTACTTCCTGGTGTTCTCCTTCATGATCAAGAAGTTCAACTACATGACTCCCGGCCGTGAGGAGAACGCCGGCGAGATCAAGCTGTACACCCGCCAGGACGTGGACGCCCAGAAGAAGGGCGCAGAGGGTACCAAGGGCGGCAACAGTGACGACGCCCTCAGCGCCGAGATCGTCCGTGGTCTGGGCGGCAAGGACAACATCTCCGACGTGGACTGCTGCATCACCCGCCTGCGCTGCACCGTCAAGGACGGTGCCAAGGTGGATCAGGCGGTTCTGAAAGCCACCGGAGCCTCCGGCGTCATCGTGGCCGGTAAGGGTGTCCAGATCGTGTACGGCCCCCGGGTGTCTGTCATCCGCTCCAACGTGGAGAGCTACCTGGCCAACTATCAGGAGCCTGCTGCTGTGGAGGCCAAGACCGAGGCCGCTCCCGCTGTGAAGGGCGGCATGGTGGCCAGCCCCTTCACCGGTAAGGTCATCCCCGTGTCTGAAGTGGGGGACGGCGTGTTCTCCGAGAAGATGGTGGGCGATGGCTTTGCCGTGGAGCCTGACGACGACAAGGTGTATTCCCCCGTGGACGGCGAAGTGACCATGGTGTTTGACACCAAGCACGCCTTCACCATCCAGACCGACGGCGGCCTGGAAGTGCTGGTGCACATGGGCATTGACACGGTGCAGCTCCAGGGCAAGCCCTTCATGCTCACCATTCGCCAGGGCGACAAGGTACGTTGCGGTGACCTCATAGGCACCATGGACCGCAAGGCCATCCAGGACGCTGGCTACCGCACCATCACCCCCGTGGTGGTGGGCAACGTGGACGACTTCGACACCTGCCAGCTGGTGACGGAGGGCCAGGTGGAGCACGGCACCGATGTGCTGGACGTGCACTAAAACCCCATAGAGATATCAGAACAGGAGCGCCGCAGCTGCGGCGCTCCTTTTGCTATGCTTCACGGCCTGAAAAATTGACCTCTTCCCGGCCTTCTCTCCGCCTTGCCAGCCTGGCGGGGACGCTCCCCGCTGGGGGTGACTTTTGCCCGGTCAAAAGTCACCAAAACCCGCCTAGGGCGTTCCCCCTAGGTACCCCCCTTGGGTACGAGGCCGGGAATGCGTCAAGTCTGGATTCGGCCCGTCACCCTTGCTGTGGCTCCTGGTACTGCCACCACACCAGGCCACCTTGGGTAGCTGGCCCTATGGCCAGGCGGTTTTCACCTCCGGGCCTGCCCTGGAGAAGCGGCGTTCCCGCCGCCGGGAGCCAGGTCGCTGTGGTAGGGGAGGGGCTTGCCCCTCCCGAATCCATCAGGGCAATGCCAGGAAAGCAGCGGGCTGGGCAAGCCTGAATCGGGGAACTACAAAGGCGAAATTTCCGTACGTTGCAAACACACCCCTGTGCTGACAGAGTAAAATGAGGTATAATCAGGATAGATAAACCGAAAGTTGTCAGGATTACTGGAAAAGGAGGAAAAAGAATGGGATATCCAGAGGATGGAGTTGTTCAGACGTGGTTGGATGCGTTGCAGGGATTAAATGTCCGGGTCAAAAAGATGTTTGGGTGCTACTGCCTGTACTGCGACAATCAGCCGGTGGGATGGCTGCATGAGGGCGTTTTGTCCCTGCGGGAAGTGGGGCTGACGTATTTGCCCGACCATTTGAAACGGCCGTCCCCGGGGGATTCGATTCAGGAAATTCCCATCCCTCTGGATGACTGCCATTGCCTATGGCTGCCGCAGGCAGTGCAAGACACCGCCGACCGACGCAAGGAGCAGGGAAAGGGACCCCATGAGAGAAAATCAAGGGGGTAAAAAGGCTGTTGTATGAAAAAAGACGGTGCAGACTGATAGGTGGTCTGCACCGTCTTTCCTTGTTTATGGGGAATGGAAACGGAAGGATTAATCCTTGTTATCCAGGATAGAAAGGATAATTTCCTTTTGGTTGGGGGGCAGCGTCTCCGCAATCTCCCGGGCACGCTGCTCCAGAGCTGGGGCCTGGTGCGCCTGCTCCTCAAACAGAGGACAGAGCTGAGAGAGCAGGGCACAGGTGAGAGCAATGCCCCAAGGTTCTTGTTCGGATTCGTAGAGGGGGAGGGCTTGGAATAGGAGTGTCAGTACTTGAGCGTAATCATTAGAATCCAGATAAAGAAAAGCTCTGCTTCGGAGTGTGTTGGCGAGTCCCAGGTTGTCCTGCTCCTGGCGATACAAGGATTCGGCCTGGGCATAGAGGTCCAGAGCTTGTTGGAGCTGCCCGGTGCGGGATAGGAGGTCGGCCCGGCTTTTGAGTGTGTTTGCAAGGCCTAGGTTGTGGTGCTCCTGGCGATACAAGGATTCGGCCTGGGCATAGAGGTCCAGGGCTTGTTGGAGCTGTCCGGTACGGCGGAGGAGGTCGGCCCGGCTTTGGAGGGTGTTGGCGAGGCCCAGGTTATTCTGCTCCTGGCGATACAAGGATTCGGCCTGGGCATAGAGGTCCAGGGCTTGTTGGGGCAGCCCGGTGCGGGATAGGAGGTCGGCCCGGCTTTGGAGGGTGTTTGCGAGGCCCAGGTTGGCCTGCTCCTGGCGATACAAGGTTTCGGCCTGGGCATAGAGGTCCAGGGCTTGTTGGAGCTGCCCGGTGCGGGTTAGGAGGTCGGCCTGTTGTTTTGAAATCAGTCCCTCCAGGGAACGGTTTTCCTGCTGCTGAATAAAGGAAAGCAGCTTTTTTAAGATGTCCAATCCTTGTGGAGTGGAAAACTGAAAATAATTATGCAGTTTTTGTGTGAATAAAGCGATGGCAGGATATAGCTGTTCTTGCCACTTTGGTGCCAGCATCCGCTCCAACAGGTGGAACAGCTGGGGCAGGTGTTCTACCACGCAGGTGTGGGATGCATGATAATTGCTATGATGTAAATCGTTGGCCTGCTCCAGAATGGGACCATAGTGGTCATACCACTGGAGGACACAGGAGACTACCGCATCCCCCTCAGCCAGCAGAAGGAACCCCTCTTTCACAGGCTGGAGCATCACCAGGGCGGCCCCAGTGTCGTCCCAGTCCACCAGACAGGCATCACACAACTGGGCAATGCTGTCTGTCCACTGCTCCCGCTCCTGCTCATTCTTGGCCAGCTCCATGAGCTGGGGGTATTCCAGGGGGCCATAGTACAGGGCGATGAGCCCCCACAGGTGAATGGCCTGGGTGGAAGGACTCAGAGCGTCCCAGACGGCTTGCAGGGCGGTGTCCAGGCTGGTGTGTCGGGGGTTGGAGGTCTTCTGCTGGGCGTGGGTCCACCGCTCCAACACGTTTTCCCAGCTGGGGGCATGGGCGGCCAGAGTGGCGGTGAGGAGGATGGAGAGGGGATGGCCGTCCAACTGCTGGAGGAGGTCCTCAAAGGCCTGTCCCTCCAGGGGCAAATGGCCTTTTTTCTCGTGATAGACGGCTTGAAAGAGTTCTCGGTCTTTGCCGTCCTTGCGATTTAAGGATTCCAACGGGAGCACATCCTGGGGGACATCATAGGAGGTGGGGGCCACCTGGCTGGAGAGCAGCACCGGGAGGTCCATCCGGCACAGTCGGGCCAGAAATTCCAGAATCGGTAGCCGTTCATCCTCCTGAGCTGCATGCCACACGTCTTCGAAGTTGTCCAAATAGAGGACGGCACCGGAGCGGGTGGACAGACCATCCTGGAGATAGTCCAGATAGCCGGGAAGATCACTGGCCTTGTCGTCAGGGAGGGTGGGAATGCCCGTCCTCTGGGCGATGGTCTGACACAGCAGAGCGGGGGACTGAATCCCGGTGGCTGGGACATAGAGAATGTTGTGGCCGTCTTTCTCCAATCGGCGCAGCACAGCATGGCACACCTCGGTCTTGCCTTGCCCAGCTATACCAGTGACAAAGACGGGGGCGGAGTGGTTGGTGCAATGCTCATAGAGGTTCTGGATGAAGACATCCCGGCCCACCAGGGAGCGGCGGAGCGCAGGGATGGGGGAACGCTTCTTGGGCGTGGGGGCCTCAGGGGGGAGCAGGGCCTGGAGAAACCAGTCCAGGGCATCATGTTGACCGCAGGGGTACCAGATGCACTGGATGTGGTGTTTGGACATAAACTTTCGACGCTGACGGTAAGCATCATTTTCTGTGCCGTCGGCGTTGACCAGCAACGGCTCCCAGGGATTGGCTTCATTTTCCGTTTCCTTGGGCAACTCCACCAGGGCGAAATAAGTGCGGTGTTCACAGCAGGCGTTCAGCACCTGTACAACCCGGTCGGTGCCCAGGGAACAGCCCAGAAAGAGGACAGGCCGGGAGCGGAAGATGGAGGACAGGGTTTTGGACAACGGGGTGGGCTCCTGGGAGCAGGGATAGACGGTGTCATAAGCCTCTTTGGTAAAGACCATGTGCTCCCGGTCTGACACACTGCCGTGGAGCTTGAACAGGATGGGGGCAGCCGTCTGGAGAGCCCGGTCAGCCTGGGGTAGGTGGTATTCGGTGTGAGGGCAGAGTACCTCCAAACGGTGGTCATAGATTTCCTCCAGGCACAAGTCCACATTGGTGGTCATCATGGGGCCGTTGAAAATCCGGAGGATGGCCTTCCGGGCCGGGGTCAGCTTTTTCATAGCGACCGGCACGGTACGGGGGCCAAAGGTTTGACATAGTTCTTCCTGAAATTCAAACTCCCCCATTTCGGCGCAGAGGGTGGAGGCGGCCTCTTCAAATTGCCCGGCATTCAGCTGGTCTTCCAGCTGGGTCTGACAGTTGGGGAAGGGTTCTGCCATCTTCTCAAGAAGGGAAGGCCAGACGGGATAGACATATCCAGTGAACCCAGCCCCGAACAAGGGAATGAGATTGTTTTTGGCCAGCTGTTCCTGAATACCCTGGAACGCCCGCTTATTTTGCTGATAAAGACGCTTTAAAGTTGGGCATTCGCCTTTGTAGTTGGCGCCCATCAAGTTCTCAAATGCCACAGTGCCACCTCCTGGTGATATGGTTCCAATGATGTTCTATGATAGCACATGGTGGGGGATTTTGCCAGGGGAGGGATAAAAAATACCGCACCGAGATGTTTCGCCCATCTCGGTGCGGTATTTTTAGAAATTGATTAGAAATCCAGCAGCACCCGCTCAATGCCCGCCACGGCTTCCTCCACCATAGCGTCAATGTCCAGGTTCTGCTCAGCCTCCACCAGCTCCTCCACTTTGGGTTTGGTGCGGGGGTGCTTGGGGGTGAACACGGTGCAGCAGTCCTCATAGGGGAGGATGGAGGTCTCAAAGGTGCCGATCTTGCGGGAAATGCGCACGATCTCCTCCTTATCCATGCCCACCACCGGGCGCAGCACGGGCACGGTGCACACGGCGTTGGTGCAGGCCATGGCCTCCAGGGTCTGGCTGGCCACCTGGCCCACGGACTCACCGGTCACCAGGGCCTGGATGCCGTTTTTCTCCGCCACCCGGCAGGCAATGCGCATCATGAAGCGGCGCATGAGGATGGTGAACAGGTTCTCCGGGCAGGAGCGGCGCAGCTCCTCCTGAATCTTGGTAAACGGCACCACGTGCACGCAGGTCTTGCCGGTGTAGGGCACCAGCAGCCGGGCCAGGTCCAGCACCTTCTCCTTGGCCTCGGGGGAGGTGTAGGGGTAGGAGTAGAAGTGGATCATGTCCACGATGACGCCCCGCTTGGCAATCATCCAGGAGGCCACGGGGGAGTCGATGCCGCCGGAGAGGAGGGACAGGGCACGGCCACCCACGCCGATGGGCAGACCGCCGGCACCTTCGGTGGGGTTGGCGTGGACAAAGGCGTCAAAGTCCCGCACCTCCACATGGACGGTGAACTGGGGATTATGCATATCGGCAATCAGGTGGGGGTAGGCGTCGTGGAGCTCGCCGCCCACGTACTGGGACAGCTGGATGGAGGTCATGGGGAAGGTCTTGTCCGCCCGCTTGGTCTCCACCTTGAAGGAGCGGGCCATGGCCAGCTGGTCCCCCAGATACTCCTTGACGCACTCCAGAATGGCGTCTTTGTCCTTGACGCAGGCCCGGGCCCGGCACAGGCCCGCCACGCCGAACAGCTTGCCCATGGCCTCCCAGGCCCCTTCAAAATCGCAGAACTCGTCCTGGGGCTCAATGTAGGTGGTGGACTGGCGGGTGTACACCTTAAAGGAGCCGTACTTTTTCAGCCGCCGCTTGGCGTTGCCCATGAGCTTCTCCTCAAAGGCCCGGCGGTTGAGGCCCTTGAGCACCATTTCGCCCTGCTTGAGCAGGATAATTTCTTTCATATTGTTACCTCCAATGAGTGGTGATGTTAGTGAGACAGGGCTTCCAGGGTCTGCTGGAAGGCCTCCAAAGTGGCGGTCAAATCCTCCCCGCTGTGGGCGTCCGAGAGGAACATGGCCTCGAACTGGGCGGGGGCCAGGTAGATGCCCCGCTGGAGCATCTCGCTGAAGTAGCGGGCGTACATCCCCACGTCACTGCCCTTGGCATCCACAAAGGTGGACACCTCGGTGGGGGTGAAGAAGGGGGAGAGGAGGGAGCCCACCTGGTTGATGGCCACAGGCACCTGAGAGGTCTCACACAGCTTGCCCATGTCCTGGGCCAGAGAGGCTCCCATGTCGTTGATGTGGGTGTACACCTGGGGATGGTCGTGGAGATAGCGCAGCTGGGCCAGACCGGCGGCCATGGCCACGGGGTTGCCGCTGAGGGTACCCGCCTGGTAGACCGGGCCGCAGGGGGCCACATGCTCCATGAGGGCCCGGCTGCCGCCGTAGGCGCCCACGGGCATGCCGCCGCCGATGATCTTGCCGTAGGTGACCAGGTCGGCCTTCACCCCAAAATACTCCTGGGCGCCGCCGGGGGCCAGACGAAACCCGGTGATCACCTCGTCGAAGATGAGCAGGGTGCCGTGCTGGTCGCACAGCTCCCGCAGCCCCTGCAGGAAGCCGGGGGCGGGACCTACCACGCCCATGTTGGCGGCCACCGGCTCTACGATGACGGCGGCCACTTCACCCCGGTTGGCCTCCAGAAGGGCTTGGACGCTGGCAAGGTCGTTAAATTGGGCGGTGAGGGTATCCTTGGCGGCCCCCACGGGCACGCCGGAGGAGGAGGGGTGGCCGCCCGCCAGAGCAGAGGACCCGGCGTTGACCAGCATGCAGTCGCTGTGGCCGTGGTAGCAGCCCTCAAACTTGATGAGCTTGTCCCGGCCTGTGGCCCCACGGGCCAGACGCAGGGCGGACATGACGGCCTCGGTGCCGGAGTTCACCATGCGCACCATCTCCAGCCCGGGCACCATCTCCACCATCAGCTGGGCAATCTCCACCTCCCGGGGGGTGGGGGCGCCGAAGCTCAGACCGTCCACCACGGCCTTCTCCACCGCCTCCCGGATGACAGGATGGTTGTGGCCCAAAATCATGGGGCCCCAGGAACATACATAGTCGATGTAGCGGCGGCCCTCCACGTCATAGATATAGCTGCCCTCCGCTCTCTGGATGAATCGGGGGGTGAGCCCCACGGAGCGGTAGGCACGCACGGGGCTGTTGACGCCGCCGGGGAGCACTTGGCAGGCGGCGGCAAAGAGTTCTTCGGAATTGTGGAGATTCATCCGATATCCCCCCGTTTCATGGCGTCTGCCAGCTCCTTGGCGGAGTAGGTGATGAGCATGTCCGCCCCCGCCCGGTAGATGGACAGGGCCGACTCGCACATCATTTTATATTCGTCCACCAGTCCGGCAGCAGCGGCGGCCTTGATCATGGCATACTCGCCGGAGACAGAGTAGGCGCACATGGGCAGGTGAAAGGCCTGCTTGCACCGATACAGCACGTCCAAATAGCTCAGAGCGGGCTTGACCATGAGAATGTCCGCCCCTTCTTCCACGTCCAGGGCGCACTCCCGCAGAGCCTCCCGGGCGTTGTGGGGGTCCATCTGGTAGCCCTTCCGGTCGCCAAAGGAGGGGGCAGAGCCGGCGGCATCCCGGAAGGGGCCGTAGAAGGAGGAGGCGTACTTGGCAGAATAGGCCATGATGGGCAGGTTGACAAATCCGGCCTCATCCAGGGCACGGCGCATGGCCCCAATGCGGCCGTCCATCATGTCGGAGGGGGCCACCATGTCCACCCCGGCCCGGGCATAGGACAGGGTGATGTCCACCAGCCGGGGGAGGGTGGCGTCGTTGTCCACGTGCTCCCCGCAGAGAATGCCACAGTGTCCGTGGCTGGTGTACTCGCACATACACACGTCGGCGATGACGTAGAAGTGGGGGTACGTTTCCTTGATGGTGCGGATGGCCTGCTGCACCACCCCGTTGTCGTCCCAGGCAGAGGAGCCAATCTCATCCTTGTGGGCGGGGAGGCCGAAGAGGATGCACTTGGTCACGCCGTGGGCCAGGCACTCCTCCACCGCCTGGCACACACTGTCCAAGCCGTAGTGGAACTGTCCGGGCAGAGAGGGGATGGGGCGGGTGCCCTGGAGGGTTTCATCCACAAAGATGGGGTAGATGAGGCTGTCGGGGGACAGCCGGGTCTCCCGACACAGGCTGCGTACCTCGGGACAGGTGCGCAGGCGGCGGGGTCTATGAGTAAGTTCCATTGGGAATTCCTCCTTCTATTACAAAGTCTGGGCCAGCCGCAGCAGGCCGGGAATGGTGGCTTCCTCCGCAATGAGCACGGGGATGCCGTGGCGCTGGGCCTCCTGGGCGGTCTGTGCGCCGATGCACAAACCCGTGATGTTGCCCAGAGGGGCATCCTCCCCCACCGAGGCCACAAAGCCCTTCACGGTGGAGGCGGAGGTGAAGGTGACATAGGACAGCTCGCCCGCTTCCAGCGCCTCTCTCAGCTCCGGGGAGCGGGGGTTGTCGTAGTGGGTGGTGTACACCGCGATTTCCTCATAGGGGATGCCACGCTGGGTGAGGGCCTGGGTGAGGAGGGGAGAACCCTCTTCCGCCCGAGGCAGCAGGACACGGCCCGTGGCGGGAATGCCCTGGCCCAGGTCCTGGGCGGAGTACACCGCGGGGACATAGTCGGCGGTGAGGCCGTACTTCTTCAAAGCGGCGGCGGTGCCGGGTCCGATGGCGGCCAGCTTCACGCTTGCCAGAGCCCGGCTGTCTTTGCCCTGCGCATTCAGGGCGTCGAAAAACACCTGTACCCCCACGGGACTGGTGAACGCAATCCACTGGTAGGCCTCCAGCCGCTCCAAAGCGGCGGTGAGGGGAGGACAGGGGGTGATGGGGGTGGTGTGGATGCAGGGGTACTCCCAAACCTTGGCCCCCAGCTCCCGCAGGCCCTGGGCCAGGGTGCCCTTGCGGGCAGCGGGGCGGGTGACCACAAAGGTGCGGCCCTTGAGGGGCAGGGCGTCAAACCAGTCGAAGGAATCCGCCAGGGCGCACACCCCACCCACTACGCTGATGGCGGGGCTTGTCACTTGATGTTCCTGGGCGGCCTGGGCCAGGGTGGCCAGGGTGGCACTGATGCGTCGCTGGGCGGGAGTGGTGCCCCGCTCCACAATGGCGGCGGGGGTGTCGGGGTCCATGCCTGCGTTCAGCAGCCCCTCACAGATCTGGGGCAGGGCGGACACGCCCATGAGGAACACCAGGGTGCCTTTGGTGGCTACCAGGGCGTCAAAGTCGATGTCCAGCGCTTTCCCTGCCCGCTGGTGTCCGGTGACGATGTGCAGGGAGGAGCAGCAGTCCCGGTGGGTCACCGGAATGCCGCCGTAGGCGGGCACCGCCAGGGCGGAGGTGACCCCAGGTACCACCTGGAAGGGCACCTGGTGCTGGGCCAGCAGCTCCAGCTCCTCGCCGCCCCGGCCAAAGAGAAAGGGGTCGCCGCCCTTGAGGCGCACCACGTTGGCGCCCCCCAGGGCCTCCCGCAAGAGAATCTGGTTGATCTCCTCCTGGGGCACCGGGTGCACATTCACCCGCTTGCCCACGTCAATGGCCTTGGCGGTGGGGGGGATGAGGGCCAGGATCTCCGGACTCACCAGGCGGTCAAACACCACCACATCGGCATGTTCAATGGCTTTTTTCCCTTTTAAGGTGAGCAGGCCGGGGTCGCCGGGGCCTGCCCCCACTAAAGTCACATGTCCCATCATGGGTGGTCCCTCCTCATACGCCGTGCCAGCTCTGCCCCCATCTCCCGGGCGTCTGCGCAGGCGGCACAGCTGGTTTCAATGTAAGATTCGCCCTCACGGTCCACATAGAACCCGGTGAGGGTGACGGTGTCCCCGTCCACGGTGGCGTGGGCGGCCACGGGGGAGGAACAGCCCCCCTCCAAAGCGCCCACAAAGGCCCGCTCGGCGGTGAGGCACACCGCCGCCACCGGGTCATGGAAGCGGGACAGGCAGGACGTGTCCACATCCGCCCGGCTCTGCACCGCCAAAATGCCCTGTCCGGCGGCGGGGAGCATCTCCTCCACGGGGAAGCGGCGGGAGATGCGATTCTCAAGGCCCAGCCGGTCCAGCCCGGCGCAGGCCAGCACCAGGGCGGAGTATTCGCCCCGGTCCAGCTTGGCCAGCCGGGTCTGCACATTGCCCCGCACCGGGGCCACCTGGTGGTGGGGGAACAGCTTACGGAGCTGGAGGGTGCGGCGCAGGGAGGCGCAGCCGATGGGGCGGGTGGGGTCCAGGGTGTCCACCCCCTGGGGGAGTACCAGGGCGTCCCGGGGGTCGGCCCGGTGGGAGAAGGCCACCAGGGGCAACTCGGGGGGAATATCCATGGGCAGGTCCTTGCTGGAGTGGACGGTGAAGTCCACCCGGCCCTCCAGAAGGGCACGGTCCAGCTCTTTGACAAACAGCCCCTTGCCGCCAATCTGGCTCAGGGGGCGGTCCAAGATGAGGTCGCCGGTGGTCTTCATGGTCACCAGCTCCACCTCGGCGGTGGGGTCATAGGCCCGGATGGAATCAATGACCATCTCGCTTTGTATCACGGCCAGCCGACTGTCTCGGCTTCCAATGCGTATTTTCATATAGAGTCCTCCAAGAGTTCTCGAATCTGTCGGGCACAGCGGGCGGTTTTGGCGTGGTCGGTGCCGTCGCCTACCACCCCCGCCACCAGTCCCTCTCCCACGCACAGGGCGGGGAAGAAAAAGGTGCACGCTGTGGGGGCGTCCGCCACACTGATGGGGATGCCCCGGTCTCGGGCCTCCTGGGCCACCTGCCCGTTGGTCTCCCGGCAGTCGGTGGCAGCTACGGCTAGGGTTGCCCCTTCCAAGTCGCCGGGGCGATAGGGGCGGGATATGTGGGTCACCGGGGGCATGTCCGGGTGCAGAGTGGGGGCAATCACCACCACGTCCGCCCCGCACTGTTGCAGGGTACGGACCCGGCGCAGGGCCACCTTGCCGCCGCCCACCAGCACCACCTTCTGGCCCGTCAGGTCGAGAAATAGGGGAAAGCGGGGGTAGCCGCTCATGACGGGGCCCCCTTCCCTGTGGTGTGGGCCCGAATTTTCTGGGCGCACTGGCGCAGGCTGTCCGGGTCAGGCGGCGTGGGCAGGCCGCCCAGCAGCAGCTCCACGGTGCGCTGCACCGTCAGGGCGATGACCTCCTCCTGGTCCAGCTCCTCCTCCTGGAGCTGGGGAGCGGCGGCCAGGCGCTGGACGATGGACAGCTTCAGCTCCTCTTGCAGGGGGAGGCTGACTTTATAATTGAGCCAGCGGTAAAATTGCCGCTGGTGCTTGTCCAAAATTTCCGTCACCTCGGGAGGGACGGTGTGGAGGGGGGCGGTGTCCATCAGGTCGTCCACATTGAAGAGCTTCACGCCCTCCAGCTGACCCACCTGGGGCTCAATGTCCCGGGGGATGGCCAAATCCACCATCACCTGGGGCAGCTGGGCCACCGATTCCAGCTGTTCCACCGTAATGGTGTAGTGGGGGCTGGCGGTGGCGGAGACCAGAATGTCCACCCCGTCCAGCAGCTCCAAGCGGCGGTCATAGGGCTGGGCCTCGCACCCCGAGGGGACCACCGTCTCCCCGTGGCGGTAGGTGCGCAGGGTCACCATCACCCGGCACCCGGCCTCATGGAGCAGCCGGGCGGACAGCTTGCCCATCTCCCCGTTGCCGATGACGATGGCCCGTTTTCCCTCCAGGCTGCCCAGGTGCTGGCGCAGCAGGGCCACCCCCTGGCTGGCGGCCGAGGTGGGCAGGGAGGTCAGGCGTACGGTGGAGCGAACCTCCTTCCCGGCGGAGATGGCGGAGTGGAACAGGGTCTCCAGCATGGGGTGGGCGGCTCCCGCCTCCCGGGACAGGGTGATGGCCCGCTTGACCTGGGCCAGAATCTGGTCCTCCCCCCATACCCGGGAGCGCAGACCTGCCGCCACCTGCATCAGGTGTTCCACCGCCTCCCCGCCTTGGCGGGTGACAAAGGCGGCGGAGAAGGGGGCAAACTCCACCCCGGCGGCGTGGCACAGCATTTGGCCCGGGTGGCAGGTGTCGGCACAGCACAGGTAGATTTCCGTGCGGTTGCAGGTGGACAAAATCACACAGCCGTGGATGTTGGGCAGCTGGGCGATGTGGGCGTCCAGCCGCTGCACGTGGGTGGCGGTGAAGGACAGGGCCTCCCGCAGGTCGATGGGGGCCAGATGGTGTTCCAGGCTGGACATGACAACGAGCATAGAGGATCCTCATTTCTCTCTCTGAGTGAAAAATTCGTTCCCTGCTGCCTCCAGGGCGTGGGCCACAAAGAGGCGGCGGATGGCAGGGCAGTCCCCCAGCCCTTGGGAGACGGCGGACACCGGAACGCCCAGGCGCTCCAGCTGTCCGCACCAGCTTTGTTCCCCGGCCAGCAAGTCCCGGGTGGCGTGGACGCCGCACACCACCATGAGGGGGTGGACGTGGAGCCGGGTGACGGCCCCGGCCTCACGGATGTGGCGGGCGGTCTCCGCCGGGGTGGGACCGTCCTGGAGGGTGCCCACGAAGGAGCGGGTGTGGCCCTGGCGGTGCAGGGCCTGTTCCAGCTGGGCATAGACCCCGTGGGCCTCATGGCTGGCGCCGTGGCCCAGAAACAGCGCCCCCTCCTGGGGGTCCAGGGGAGGCAGACAGGTGGGCAGGGCTTTTGCCACGGCCTCAATGTCCTGGGGCGTAGCCAGCAGGGGCTGGCCCACCCACAGGTCCAGCCGCTGGGCGTAGGGCTCCAGCTGGGCCATCATGGCCTGGTATTCCCCGGCAAACAGCAGATAGGTGGGCTGGATTAGCACATGCTGGACTCCATCTTGGGTGAGTTGGGCCAGGGCCTCGGACACCAGGGGAACCCGGGGGCCGCCGCCCCGTACCAGGGCGTCCCGGAGTCGGGGGTGGGCAAAGGCGTGGATGAGGGGCAGGCGGGGGAAGGCCGCCCCGATTTCTCGGGCCAGATTGGCCAGAGTGGGCAGGGCGGAGACTTGGCTGGTGCCATAGGACACCACCAAAACCGCGGCGGGGTGTTCCATGTCCGTTCCTCCTCTCCCCGCAGAGCATTCACATTCCAGTATACTATATTTTCCCCGCCTGTCCACCCCTTTTCCCTATAAAAGAGTGAAAAACGGTGGAAGCCATGGGGCTTCCACCTTGGTGTAAACGTATATTGTTTTGTATCTGTGGAGAGAGGAAGAGGGCCTGCTCCTCTCCACGTTCGATTCCAGCCCTCCGGCCTGGTGGGGACGCTCCCCGCTGGGGGTTCCTTTTGCTCGGTCAAAAGGAACCAAAACCCGCTTAGGGCGTTCCCCCCTAAGGACCTCCCTGGGGTACGAGGCTGGACCTGCGTCAAGTCTAAATTCGGCCCGTCACCCTTGCTGTGGCTCCTGGTACTGCCACCACACCAGGCCACTCTGGGCAGCTGGCCCTACGGCCAGGTGGTTTCCACATCCGGGCCTACCCTGGCCAAGCGGCGTTCCCGCCGCCGTCAGCCAGGCAATCGGCAACTGGGAACAGTTGCACACCAGGGTAAGGCCCTGGCGATAGAAGTACTGTCTGCCAGAGGAGCAGGCACGTTCTGTAGAATGTCCACGCCGTCTATATGACCTCGCCGGGCCAAGGGCCGAATAGAGGGGGACGCAGGGACAGCCAGTACCGCGGGGTGGATTCCACAAGGCGGGGGAAGGCCCCGCCTTTGGCGGTCTTTGGTGACTTTCTGGCGGCAGAAAGTCACCCCAGCGGAGCGTCCCCGGCGGGGGCGCAGGTCTGCACCTGAGAAATGGGAGAAGGACCGCCCCTCACTCTGCCTGATGGCAGAAACATGAACCCCCAGCGGGTAGCGTCCCCACCAGGCTGGCAAGCCTGCGTCTGGGCCTTGGAGACGGTCAGGCCACGGGAAAAGACAAGGTAATGACCAGCTGCCCCTCCTGATATTTGGCCTCCAAAGTGCCCTCCATCTGCTGGGTGAGCAGCTTGGCGATGGACAGACCCAGGCCGGTGGAGTGGCGGGCGGTCTCCACGGTAAAAAAGCGGTCGAAGAGCCGCTGTACCAGCACCGGGTTCAGGTCCGGGGCGGAGTTGGCAAAGGTAATGACCCCGTCCGGGGTCATGGTGACGGCAAAGTCCCCGGCGCTGTACTTTAGGGCGTTGCTGATGAGGTTGCTCAACACCCGCCCCGCCGCCGTGGGGTCCAGATTCCGCTCCACCCGGCCCGCTGGCAGCTGGATGGTGGGCTCCATGCCCTGCTGCTCCATGGCCCCGCAGTAGGACAGCAGCGCCTCCTCCACCAGGCCTCGCAGGTTCACCCGCTGGGGGTGGAGGGGCTGGGGGGCGGTGAGCAGGGCGTAGGCAAACAGCTCCTCGGACAGCTGGTGGAGCACCTGGGTGCGGTTGGAGATCTGGGACAGGTACCGCTCCACCGTCTCCGACTTCTCCTCCCCCTCCAGCAGGGCCAGATAGCCCACGATGGCGGTGAGAGGGGTGCGCAGGTCGTGGGAGATGTTGGTGATGGCCTCTTTCAGCTCCAGGTCCCCGTGCTGGTACCGCTGCCGCTCCGCTCGCAGCTGGGCCAGCTGCCCGTTGAGGGCGTCGGCCAGAGCCCGCATCTCCCGGTCCCCGGAGGACACAGAGAGCAGGGTGTTGGTCTCACGCTCCAGCTGTTGGGCCATCCCCTCCCGGAGCTGCCGGGCGGATTTGTGCAGCGTGTACACCTTCCCGGCCAAAATCAGGAGGAGAACCCCCAAAAGAGCCACCAAAATCCAGGGTAACAGCTTCATAAGCCCTCCTCGGTCAGTTCAAATCTTTCCGCCGGAACCCCCACAGCCCCGCCCCCGTGGTCACCACGGTGAGGGCGGCGGAGTATACGGGCAGAAGGGGCAGGTTGGGAGCGTCCCAGACTACGCACTGCATGATCTGTCCCCCAGGGGTCACGTCGCACAGCAGCTGGAATATCTCCCGCTTGGTGCCCTCCAGATAAAAGGGGTATGGCGCTTCTTTTTCCTCCAACTCCCCCGAGACCGAGTTATAGGTCACTTGGATGTAGGTGGGCGGATAGTTCAAATAGGAGTAAAGGTAGCTGCCGGAGATTAGCAGGGTAAAAGACAGCACCAGGGCTACCACGGCAGACACGGCCCGGTTTGAAATGAGCATGGCCAGCATGGTGTATAGAGAGGCCAGGGCCACGGTGAGCACCAGCGTGGCGCCCAGATAGGCCAGAACGGTGCCCATATCGGTCTCCAAAGGGCCAAACAGCGGGGTACCCACCGCCAGATAGGGCAGAAGGTAGCCCGCACACATCAACAGACAGGCCACGGTGCAGGTGACCAGGTGGCTGAGGTAGATTTCCCAGCGGCGGTGCCCCACCACCAGTTTGTTGCGCACAGAGCCGTCGCTGTAATCGGTGCCGATAAACAGAGCACAAAAGAGGGCGAAGAGAATGCACACAAAGGGGATAAAGTTCAAAAACTCTGCATCCAGGTGCTGAGAATAGGGAATGGGATGCCGGAGTTCATACAGATAGCAGGACACCGGGACAAAGGCACCTGTCCCCACCTGGAAGATCATACACGCCCAGAAGCTCTTGCTCCGCCACAGGCGGAAGAAGTCGGCCCGCAGCAGGTTACTCATGCCCCTCACCTCCCACCAGGCTCATGTAATAGCTCTCCAGGCTCTCGTCCTGCTGGTGCATGGCGGACACCTGGCACCCAGCGTCCGCCAGGGCCTGCACCAGCTCCGTCACATGGGGATGGGCGTAGATGTTGGCGGTGTGGGGGGAGTCAATGGTGTAGTCCAGCCCCATCCCGTCCAGCACCCGGGCCAAAATGGCCACGTCGGACACCTCTACATGGGTGCATTTGCGGCAGGCGGCCTCCACCGCTCCAGCGCTGACCTCCTGGACCATGCGACCCCGGTCCAAAAAGCCGTAGTGGGTGGCCAGGCGGGCCAGCTCGTCCAGAATGTGGCTGGAGAGGAGAATGGTGATCTGGTGCTCTCGGTTCAGCTGCAGCAGCAGCTCGCGAATTTCCACAATCCCCTGGGGGTCCAGGCCGTTCACCGGCTCGTCCAGCACCAAAAAGTCGGGACTTCCCACCAGGGCCATGGCAATCCCCAGCCGCTGGCGCATGCCTAGGGAGAAGTGGCGCACGGTTTTCTTCCCCGGGTTCTCCAGCCCCACCAGCTCCAGCAGGTGGGGAAGGTCCTGATAAGAGGGCAGGCCCAGAACCTGGGCCTGCAATTTTAGATTATGGATGGCGGACAGGTCCTGATAGATGGCGGGGGACTCCACCACCGCCCCCATCCGCCGCCGGACCTGCTGGATGGCGGGGTCCCGAAATGGGGTCCCATACAGGCAGTAGCTCCCGGCGGTGGGGGATTGCAGCCCGCAGAGGATACGAATCAGGGTGGTTTTTCCCGCCCCATTCCGCCCCACTAGGCCGTAGATGGACCCTTTGGGCACCTGCATGGTGAGGTTTTGCAGGGCGTAGGTGTGGCCGTATCGTTTCGACAGGCCGTGGGCTTGGCAGACCAGTTCCATGCTCACGCCTCCTGCTGAATCCACACCCGGGCGTGTACTGTCACGTAGTCCGCCACGTAGTCCAGCACCAGGGCCAGGGCCACGCCGCAGAACAGGTCAATGACGCTGTGCTGCCGCAGCAGTACCGTGGAGGCCAGAATGGACAGATTCAAAAGTTGCATACACCCCCACACCACCCGGCGCTGGGTGGAGGGCTTGGCCTTGGCCCAGCGGTGATAGCTCAGGGCCACGGTCATGGAGTTAAAGGCGTGGATGGAGGGCCAGACGTTGGTGTCGGTGTCCACCCCCCACAGCTGCCGCACCACCTGGGTAAAGAAGTCGTTGCCGGGGATGGAGTCCGGGCGCAGGTCCACTCCATTGGGGATGAGGGCGCACAGGGCCACGCACAGAGTCATGCCCCCGAACAGGGGCAGACACAGCCGCCAGAACTCTTGCCGGGGCTGGGTGAACAGAAGCCAGAACAAGGTGGCGGGCACCCACACAAACCAGGCGAAGTAGGGGATGACGGCATACTTACAGAAGGGAATCCAGTCGTCCAGAAAACAGTGGACAATCCACTCCGGTTTGATAAAGTGCTCCAGGGCTCCAAAGCACACCAGGTAGAACACCAGATACCCGGCCATAAAGAGGATGGGATGACGTTTACACCAGTCGATCATAATTTATCTCCTTGCGCTTGATGGGGATAGTGTACCAGAGAGGGGTCAAGGAAGCGGTGAAGAAATGGGTCAAGAAATCATCAAGATTTTAAGAAGCGGTCAGGCGAAAGCCAATGCCCCACACGGACTGGAGGTACTCTTTGCCGCTGGCCTGACGCAGCTTCTTCCGCAGGTTGCTCATGTGCTGTTTCAGGGAGCTGTCGGTGCAGTCCGGGGTGTCCAGGCTGATGCGCTCCAAAATGACGCTCTTGGACAGGGCCTGATTGGGGTGCTGGAGAAACAGCTTCAAAATGGCGTACTCCGTCTTGGTCAGGTGTACCTCCTGCCCGGCCACCGTCACCTGGCGGGAGAGGGGGTCCAGGCTCAGTTCCCCCACGGTGAGCACCTGGCCTTCCTCCTCTCCACGGGGGCGGCGGAGATGCACCCCAATGCGGGCCAGCAGTTCCTGGGGGTGAAAGGGCTTGGTGATGTAGTCCACCGCGCCTGCCTGGAGCAGTTCCACCTTGTTCTCCACGTCCCCCTTGGCGCTGAGGATGATGACGGGGAAACTCTGGATTTTGGGCAGTACCTCCTCCCCGGACAGGCCGGGAAGCATCAGGTCCAGCAGCACCAGGTCGGGCCGCTGCTGGGAGAGCAGGTAGAGGGCCTCGGTGCCCGAGTATGCCCGCAGCACTTGATAGCCTTCCCGGTGCAGCAGCTGCTCCAGGACATCTCCAATGTGGATGTCGTCGTCAATGATGGCGATGGTTTTCATAGGGCACCTCCCAGCCGATGAATGGTCACGGATACCACACATTATAGTGACGGAGCGGGGAAAAGGCAAGAGGGGAGGCTGTGCTGTACCAAGACAGGGAGCCAATAAAAATTTCCCAGCCCTATTGACAAGACTGTGGCTACTGTATATACTGTGTATACACAGAAAGCAAACGAGGTGATGGTTTGAATCTCTACATTGACAACCGCAGTGGGTCCCCCATCTACGATCAGATTTACACCCAGATCAAAAATCAGATCATCAGCGGGGAGCTGGAGGCGGACCAGGCCCTCCCCTCCATCCGAAACCTGGCCAAGGACCTGCGCATCAGCGTCATCACCACCAAGCGGGCCTATGAGGAGTTGGAGCGGGAGGGATTTATTTACACGCTCCCCGCCAAGGGCTGTTTTGTGGCCCCCAAGAATGTGGAGCTGTTGCGGGAGGAGACCTTGAAGCAAATTGAGGCTCACATGGAGGAGATTGGGAAGCTGGCGGCCAGCTGCCAGTTGACGAAAGAGGAACTGCTGGAGATGTTCCGCCTGAGTATGGAGGAGTGAGACCATGAACGCACTGGAAATTCGGAATTTAACCAAAGACTACGGGGAGTTTACCCTGGATCATTTAAATCTCACCCTGCCCTGTGGGTGTATCATGGGCCTTATCGGCGAGAATGGAGCGGGCAAGAGCACCACCATCAAGCTGATTCTGGACATGATTCACCGGGACGAGGGCACCATCACTCTCCTGGGCCGGGACAACCGGGAGGATATGCTTCTCACCAAGCAGGACATCGGGGTGGTGCTGGACGAGGTGGGCATTCCCTCTTGCTTGAGCGCCGTGCAGGTGGGAAAAATCATGGCTCACACCTATACCAAGTGGGATAAAGAGCTGTACGCTCAGTACCTCAAAAAGCTGAATCTCCCGGGAAAACGCCCCTTTAAGGAGTATTCCAAGGGCATGAAGATGAAGTTGGGCATTGCGGTGGCCCTGTCCCACCACCCCAAACTGCTTATTTTGGACGAGGCCACCTCGGGGCTGGACCCGGTGGTGCGGGACGAAGTGGTGGAGATGTTCAGCGAGTTTACCCGGGACGAGAGCCACGCCGTGCTCATTTCCTCCCACATTGTCAGCGATTTGGAGAAAATCTGTGACTACATCGCCTTTTTGCACAAGGGAAAGCTGATGCTGTGTGAGGAGAAGGACCGACTGCTGGAGGAGTACGGGCTCATCCACTGCTCCAAGGAGCAGCTCTCTGAGTTGGATGCCCAGGCGGTGCGTGGGGTCAAGGCGTCCCCCTACGGGGTGGAGGCTCTGGTGCGCCGGGACGGGGTGCCTGCCGGGATGCAGGTGAGCCCTGTGAGCATCGAAGAGCTGTTTATCTTTATGGTGAAGGAGGCGGCGTAACATGAAAGGGCTGCTTTTGAAGGATTTTTATCTGTCGTGGCGGTATTGCCGGGCGTTTCTTGTAATCGTGGCGGTGTTTTTGGCCGTATCGTTTACGGGCGATGATAATATCTTTTTCCTGATTTACCCCATCATGATTGCCAGCGTGATACCCATGACCTTGCTTTCCTACGACGAGCATGACAAGTGGACGGCTTACAGTGGGACGCTGCCCTACACCCGGGTGCAGTTGGTGAGCGCCAAGTATTTGGTGGGCCTGTGTTTCGGAGCGGTGGCATTTCTCGTTTCCATGGCAGCCACTACTGTGCGTATGCTGACGGGAGAGGGATTTGTTCTGGAGCAGTTTGCTTTGGTGGGAACCGCCCTGTTGGTGTTGGGGTGCATAGGGCCTGCCGTGATCCTGCCTTATGTATTCAAGTATGGGGCGGAGAAGGGGCGTATGGCCTTTTACATTACCATTGGTCTGTTTACCGCCGCGGCTACTGTGCTGGCCGGAATGGGGTTCCAGGTGCAGGTGATGGGAGGCGGGCTGTGGCCTCTGGCCGCAGTGGCCGGGGTGGCAGTGTTGATCTACCTCGGCTCCTGGTGGCTGTCCATCCGCTTCTACCAGAAGCGAGAACTGTGACAAGAGGCAAATTCGACAAAAATACCCTCCATTTCTCGTGCGGGAAATGGAGGGTGTTTTTTGAGAAAATCCTTGTTTGACGGTGGGATATGTGATAAAATTTCGGGGATAATGTGTAAAGAGGGAGGATGGCTTCCGGGTGGCCGGGAGCCGACGTGTGAGGATGGCAAATAAAATCGGTTTTGACAATCAAAAGTACCTGGAGATGCAGTCCGCCCACATTCGGGAGCGAATTTCCCAGTTTGGCGGCAAGCTGTACCTGGAGTTTGGCGGCAAGCTCTTTGACGACTACCATGCCTCCCGGGTGCTGCCTGGGTTTGCCCCGGACAGCAAAATCCGCATGCTGTTGGAGCTGCGGGACAGCGTAGAGGTGGTCATTGCCATCGCTGCCGCCGCCATTGAGCAGAACAAGGTGCGGGGCGATCTGGGCATCACCTACGACGAGGACGTGCTGCGCCTCATTGACACCTTCCGCTCCAAGGGCCTGTATGTGGGCAGCGTGGTCATCACCCAGTACGCCGGGCAGCCCGCCGCCGACGCCTTCAAGCGCCGCCTGGAGGACCTGGGTGTCACGGTGTACCTCCACTATCCCATTGCCGGGTACCCCCACGACATTCCCCACATCGTCTCCGACAAGGGCTATGGCCGCAACGACTACATTGAGACCACCCGGCCCCTGGTGGTGGTCACGGCTCCCGGCCCTGGCTCTGGCAAAATGGCCACCTGTCTGTCCCAGCTCTATCACCACCACCGCCGTGGGGTGAAGGCGGGCTATGCCAAGTTTGAGACCTTCCCCATCTGGAACCTGCCCCTCCAGCACCCGGTGAACCTGGCCTATGAGGCCGCCACCGTGGACCTCAACGACGTGAACATGATCGACCACTTCCACCTCCAGGCCTACGGCCAGACCACGGTGAACTACAACCGGGATATTGAGGTGTTCCCCGTGCTCCGGGCCATGTTCGAGCAGATCATGGGAGAGAGCCCCTACAAGTCTCCCACCGACATGGGCGTGAACATGGCGGGCAACTGCATCGTGGACGACGAAGTGGTGCGAGCCGCCGCCTGTCAGGAGATCATCCGCCGCTACTACACCGCCCTGTGTGACGTGCGCCGGGGCCAGGGGGACAAGGAGAGCGTGTACAAGCTGGAGCTGCTGATGAAGCAGGCCGGAGTGTCCACCGCCGACCGCCCCGTGGTGGCCGCCGCTGAGGCCCGGGCCGAGGAGACGGGAGAGCCTGCCGCCGCCATCGAGCTGCCCGACGGCACCATCGTCACCGGCAAGACCACCGAGCTCATGGGCTCCTCCTCTGCCGCCCTGCTCAACGCGTTGAAGAAGCTGGCCGGGCTGGGGGATGAGGTGCACATGATCTCCCGAGAGGCCATTGAGCCCATCCAGAAGGTGAAGATTCAGCACCTGGGCAGCCAGAACCCCCGGCTGCACAGCGACGAGGTACTCATTGCCCTGGCCATCTCCGCCGCTACCGATCCCCAGGCGGATCTGGCCCTGTCCCAGCTGGACAAGCTGCGGGGCTGCGACGCCCACTCCTCGGTGATTCTCTCCGCCGCGGACAGCAATGTGTATCAGAAGCTGGGCCTGCGCATGACCTGCACCCCCCACTATCAGAGCAATAAGCTGTATCATAAGTGAGAAAAGAAGGTCTATAAAATGTCTAAATACAGAGTGATGATGCACTATTCAGATGGAACCAGCGAAATGGAAGATGAAGTTTTTGAAACCGAAGAAGCCGCCGCAGATCATGGAGCTTATATGTGCGCTTGCGTTGAGCAGGGCGCAGAAGATAGATATAACTCAAATCCGGGTGATTATCCTCTTGAAGATGCCGTCAGTGCTGATTATGAAGTAATCGAAATTGGCGATTAATTTTTTGCTTTTTATTATCAAAATTGATATAAAGAATATCCATAGAAAAACAGGAGACTACCCCAAAGGGTGGTCTCTTGTTCTAAATAAAGATGTTTGGCTTCCCTGTGTAAAGGGAGCTGGTAGCTGTAGGGCTGACAAGGAGTTGACCATCTAACCGCCTATGGTTCCGGCTTGCCAGCCTGGCAGGGACGCTCCGCTGGGGTAACTTTCTGCCGCCAGAAAGTCACCAAAGACCGCCAAAGGCGGGGCCTTCCCCCGCCTTGTGGAATCCACCCCGCGGTACTGGGTGTCCCTGCGTCCTCCTCTTTGCGGCCCTGGACTGGTTCCTGTCACATAGATGGCGTAGACATTCTGTGGGTGGTGCCTGCTCCTCTGTATAATGGTACTTCTATTCCCAGGGTCTTACTCTGGTGAGCCGCTGTTCCCAGCGGTCGGGGGCTTGGCTTCCGGTAACTGCCAGACTCAAAGCCTCCCTCCCGGAGGGAGCCAAAGAGATGTGCAGCCCTAAATAACAAAAAGCACCCCCGGAAGCCAACGCTTCCGGGGGTGCTTCATCGGTTATTTACGGTTGTCAAACTGGGCCAGGGCGGAACATGCCAATCCGATGCCCAACATGCCCATACCGTTGGAGACGGTCAACTCGTTCAGGAGCAGCAGCACCACCACCGCCACCCCCATGGCCAGAGCCACGGCTCGTGCGATGGTGGACAGATGGATGGACACCTCATGTTCTTGCTTCTCCGGGGTGTAGGTCTGCATCAAGTCATCCAGGGATACTCCCAGCACGTCAGCCAGACGGTGGACCGTGTTGATGTCGGGGCAGGACAGGTCACGCTCCCATTTGGACACCGCTTTATCTGTAACCCCCATCTGTTGCGCCAGCTCCAGCTGGGTCATTCCCTTTTCTTTGCGCAGCTCTGCAATGCGTGCGCCCAGCGTCTTTGCCATGACCAGACCACTCCCTTGTCGTTGATAACGTCATGATAGCAAAATCAGGGGTGGAATGCAACCGACGGACAGTTTCCTTCCCTCGACTTCTGGTTGACTCAGGGGTAGAGAGGGAATTTCATGATAGCTTGGTGACATTCGCCCCGTGCTGCTCCCCCCACGCCGCGTCCCGGCTGTGACAGGAGAAGAGAAGCACTTGCCGCTCCCGGGCTTGCTGGGCCAGCAGCTCCAGGGCAGCGGCGGCCCGGGTATCGTCGAAGTTTGCCAGGGTGTCGTCCAGCACCAGAGGGGCCTGGGGGGCGGTGAGGTCACAGAGGGCCAAACGCAGGGCCAGATACAGCTGCTCCTGGGCACCCGCAGAGAGAAACAGCTGGGAGTGGGGCAGCTGCACCCCCTCCTGCTCCACCTGGGCGGACAGGTCCCGGGCCAGGGTAAGGCCCTTATGCCGTCCCCCGGTGAGTCGGCCCAGGAGCTGCCCCGCCTTCTCATTCAAAGCGGGGGAGAACCGCTGGCGCAGGGTGGCATTGGCCTCCTCCAGCCCCTCCAGGGCCAGGGTCAGGGCCTGATACTCCTCCTGTCGCTGGGCAATCTGCCCCGCCAGCTCGTCCCGGCGGCTCTCCGTTTCCAGCGTGTCCCGGCCCAAAGCCCCGGTGGCCTGGTCCAGGCGGGTTTGCCACTGGGCCATCTGGCCCTCCACCTGCCGCAGCTGGGCGGTGAGCACGTGGGGGTCTGCGGTGGGGGGCGTCACCGAAGCGGTGGGGCGCTGGGCCCCCTGGGCCTCCAAGTCTGCCACCCGTTCCCCGGCGTGGCCCGCCTGGGCCTCCAGCTGTTGCCGCTGGGTCAGCCAGTCCAGATAGCGCTGCAACGCCTCCTGCATATTCTCCCCCTGGGGTGGGGCGGGGGCGTACAGAATTTTATCATATTTACCCATTTTGGCCACCAATACCATGGCCACAAGGACAGCCACCGCCATGCACCCGAAGCCCACAAAGGACAGGGGGTACAGGGTGAGAAAAAAGCCCAGGATGATGAGCAGCAGGCCCACCACACCCAGTATCGGCACCCACAGCCTCAAAGCGGCGGACAGGCGGTTCCGGCTGGCCTTGGCCTGCTGCCGCTGGCGGCTGTGCTCCTGGCCCTGTTGGTTGAAGTTTCCCGCCTGCTCCATGGCCTGGGCGGCGGTGAGCCCCCGGAAGCGGGGGTCCGGGGCGGGGAGAGACTCCAGAGCCTGTTGGGCCTGGGCCTGCTGCTGGAGGGCCTGGGCATACCGCTGGTTGAGGGCCTGCTGGCGGTAGGCCTGGTGCTGCTCCAGTTGACGCTCCAGCTGCTGCTTGCGCACTTGCAGTCCAGCCAGCTCCTGCCGAGCTTGGGCCTGGGTCTGCCGAGCCTGGGCGGTGTCCTCCAGGGTGCGGCGCACCTGCCCCAGTTCTCCCTCCAGCTGGGGGATGAGCCCGGTGGAGCGGTTGGCCTGGCGGCGGTTGCGCCAGTCCTTCAAGGTGCGCACGGTGGCGGAGTAGGAGACCTCCTCCTCTCCGGTGGTGGCCAGAGCGGCGATGCGCCGCTCCAAATCCGGGGCGGCGGTGACGGCGGTGTCCCCCTGGCCCACCAGGGCGCAGCGGACAAACACCTCCCGGCTCACCCCTGTGAGGGTCTCTCCCACGTTGGCGGAGGTGAGGAAGGGCACCGGGTCCCCGGTGGCGGTGTACACCGCCTCAAAGCCCCCGAAGGGGCCGGAGCGGTTGGCAAAGCGGCGCAGAGTGATGCGCTGCCCCTGCCACTCCAACCGGAGTTCCCCCGCCATGGCGGCCCCAGACCAGGGCTGATACTTAGTTTTCTGGGCCAGGTGTCCCGCCTTATCCCGCTCCCGGGTGTCGATGCCGTAGAGCATGGCGGTGAGGAAGGCCGCCCAGGTGGATTTTCCACACTCGTTGGGGGCGGTGAGGATGTTGAGACCGGGGGAGAGGGTGAGGGTGGCCCCCTCCAGCTTGCCGAAGGTGGCGGTCATGGAGATGATGTTCATGCTCGAATGTCCTCCTCTCCCTCCAGAGCAGCCAGCCCGAAGCGGGTGGCCAAGATGAGCCGGGCCTGCTCCTCCGGGGGAGCCACCCGAATTTTTTCCGACATGGTGCGCAGGAAAAGGCCCGTCAGCGAGTCCTCTCCCGCCCGCTGCCACAGCTGTTTGGGCAGGGTGGTGGCATCGGTGACCTCCACGTAGAAGAAATAGGGGGCCGCCTGCTGGGTGATGGAGGCCAGAGACGGCACCGTTTCCGCCTCTCCCGTGAGGGTGAGGCGTACCAGGTCGTCGGAGTACTCCAGCCCCGCCAAGGTCTGGTACAGGGTGGAGATGTCCACTTCCTGGGTGCGGTACTCCCGGCAGCACAGGGGGACGAATTTGGCGGTAGTCCCCTGGTGGGTCACGTCGACAATGAGACAGCCCTTTTCTCCCGCCTCGTCAAAGCCCCGGCCCTCGGGACAGCCGGGGTAGGCCCAAAAGGTATTCCCCTCCCGCTGCAATCCCGAGCAGCGGTGAACGTGGCCCAAAGCGGCGTAGTGTGCCCCGGTGGCACCCAGTTGACCGGGCAAAATGGGAGCGTAGCGGCCCATGGGGGCCACCTCCCCGTGGACGCAGAGGAGGTGCAGCCGCCCGTCCTCTGGCACGGTGTACCCGGACAGGGGGGAGTCCTCCCGGTGGGGAGCAGTAAAGGCGCAGCCGTGGACCACGGCATTCAGGGCAGGAAGTTCCACAGCTTCCATCTGGGGTGTGGAAAAGATGTGTACGTTGGTGGGCCACTGGGCGGTGACGTAGGGGGACTGGGGAGTGTAGGGGTCATGGTTGCCGGGGGCGATGAAGACGGGGACGGACAGTTCCCCCAGGGCCTGGGTGAGGGCCTGGATGGACTGGGGGTAGACCCGCTCTGCATCCAACAAATCTCCCCCCAGCAGCACCAGGTCTGCCCCCTCCGCCTGGGCCAGTTGGGCCAGACGGCGGGGGAGGTCCCGCAGTTCCCGCCGCCGTTGGGCGGCCTGGGGGGCGGGGAGGCTGCTGAGGGGGGAGTCCAGGTGGAGGTCCGCGGCGTGTAGAATACGCATGGGGAGTCCTCCTTATCCGTCAATGTCCACCCGCTCCACGCTGAGGCAGCGGCGGGTGTTGGTGTCGATGGTAAACAGCACCCCGTCCATGCCGCAGGGGCCGTCGGCGGGCTGGAACCGCTGGGGCAGGCCGCCCAGGAAGCGGTTGATGGCCTGGGAGGGGTGGATGCCGATCACCGACTGGGTGGGTCCGGTCATGCCCAGGTCGGTGACAAAGCCCAGCCCCTTGGGAAAGACCTGGGTGTCGGCGGTGGGCACATGGGTGTGGGTGCCCCACAGGGCCTGGACCCGCCCATCCAGATACCAGCCCAGGGCGATTTTCTCGCTGGTGGCCTCGGCGTGGAAGTCCACCAGGGTGAGGGTGGCGTCCCCCTCCTTCAAAATCTCGTCCATTTTGGTGAAGGGGTTGTCGAAGTTGGAGTCCATGGAGCAGCGGCCAATGAGGTTGACCACCCGGATGGTGGTGCCCCGGGGGCCGTCGAAGATGCCCCAGCCCCGGCCGGGGGCCCGGCTGGTGTAGTTGGCGGGGCGGAGAATGTAGGGGTTGCGCTCCATCTCGTCTACGATCTGGCGCTTGCCCCAGGTGTGGTTGCCCATGGTAATGACGTCCGCCCCGGCGGAGAAGATGTCCCGGGCCTGCTGGGGCATCAGACCGTTGGAGGCGGCGTTCTCCCCGTTGACCACGGTAAAATGAATGTCATACTGGCGGCGGAGGGTGGGCAGGTGGCGGCAGAGAAAGTCCACGCCGCTCTCGCCTACCACGTCTCCGATGGCCAGAACACGAAGTTCCATAAAAAAGCCTCCCGGTTAGGAATTGGCCCCGTCCATGGTCTGCTGGATGATGTCGTCAAACACCTCCCGGGACTGTGCTCCCATGATATAGCCATAGACGTTGCCGTTTTTGTCGATCATAAAGGTGGTGGGGAAGGAGGAGATGCCGTAGGAGTAGAAGAGGCTGGCATCTTCATTCATGAGGGTGGGGTAGGTGTACCCGTTTTTCTCCAAAAAGGCAGAGATGTCCTCCGCCGAGCCCTCCTGGCCCAGATTGGGGGCAGCTACCCCCAGCACCACCAGGTCCTTCTCGTTTTTGCCGTAGTCCTCGTAGACCGCCTGCAAGTCGGGCATCTCACTGCGGCAGGGCCCGCACCAGGTGGCCCAGAAGTTCAGCAAAATGGTCTTTCCCTTGTATTGATCCAGGGTGTGGGTGTTGCCAAACTGGTCGGTGAGGGCGAAGTCCAAGGCGGGAATGGGGGCCTGGCTCTCCTCTGGGGCGTCGGTGGCCTCTGGAGTGTCTGTGACTTCCGGCTGCTGGGTCACCTGGACGGTGGGGGTGGCCTGGGGATCAGAGCCCGCCAGGGACCCGGACAGGGTGTCCATCCACCCGGTGACCATGAGAAGGCCGATGACCACCAGCAGCGCTCCGCCCACCTTCACGGTGTAGCGCACCACGTTGCGGTGCTTCTGAAACAGCTTCAACAGTCCCCCGGCAAACAGAGCCACCGCCAGGAAGGGCAGGACAAAGCCCAAGGTGTACAGGCCGATGAGGGCGAAGCCCTGGAGGGCGGTGTCCGCGGAGCCCGCCATGAGCAGCACGCTGGCCAGGGCGGGGCCCACGCAGGGGGTCCAGGCAAAGGAGAAGGTGAAGCCGAACACCAGGGCCACCAGGGGGCTCATGGCCAGCTTTTGCAGGGGGAAGCGGATGCGCCGGTCCTGCTCCAGGGCCATGGGGCGAAAGACCCCCAGCTGGAACAGACCAAAGGCGATGATGAGGATGCCCCCCACCTGGATGATGATCTTCTGATACTGGTGCAGGGCCTGGCCCAGGGCGGTCATACCCAGCGCCAGCAGGAAGAAGGCGGCGGAAATGCCGATGACAAAGAACAGGGTGTTCACCAGGGTTTTCACCCTTGAGGTCTGGGCCCCCTGGGCGTCCCCCATGCTGCCGGACAGGTAGCCCAGGTAGAGGGGGAGGAGGGGGAGGACGCAGGGGGAGAAAAAACTCAGAATGCCCTGGACAAAGACGGTGACCAGGGAGATGGATACGGAAAGGTCAAATCCAGACATACATACCTTCCTTCAAACGAGAATTTAGCTGTTTTCGCCGTCTACCAGCATGAGACAGCCATCCTTATCATATTTCAAAAGCTGGATATCCATGCGGGTGTTGCGGGCAATGTCCCGCATCCGCACCGCCTCGGTCACCGAGGCCACCAGGGTGTAGGCCACGCCATGGCGCTTGGCCCGACCGGTACGGCCCACCCGGTGGACGTAGTTTTCCTGCTCGTCGGGCACGTCGTAGTTAAACACCACGTCCACGTCGTCAATGTCCAGGCCACGGGCGGCCACGTCGGTGGCCACCAGCACCCGCAGCTGTCCAGCCTTGAACTGCTGGAGGGTCTTCTCCCGCACCCGCTGCTGGATGTCGCCGTGGATGGCCTTGCAGGAGATGCCACGCATGGACAGCAGGCCCGCCAGGCGGTCGGTCATGTTTTTGGTGTTGCAGAAGGCAATGGCCCGCTCATACTCCCCGCCCTCCAGCAGGGCGATGAGAGTCTCCAATTTCTGTTCCCGGCCCTCCAAATCAATGCGGTATTGCTGAATATCCGGGCGGTTCTCCTCCACGGGACGCACCGTGATCTCCACCGGGTCCCGCTGGTACACCCAGGAGATGTCCATCACCTCCCGGCTGATGGTGGCAGAGAAGAGGCCTAAGTTTTTCCGGTGTGGGATTTTGTCCAGGATGCGGGTGACGTCCTGGATAAAGCCCATGTCCAGCATCCGGTCGGCCTCGTCCAGCACCACGGTCTGCACCCCGTCCAGGCGCACGGTGCGCCGCTTCATGTGGTCCATGAGGCGGCCGGGGGTGGCCACCACGATCTGGGGCCGGTTTTTCAGCTGGGTAATCTGCTTGTCAATGGGCTGGCCGCCGTACAGGCACACAATGCGCACCCCCTCCCGGAAGGCGCACAGGTCCCGCAGCTCGTCCCGAATCTGCACCGCCAGCTCCCGGGTGGGGGCCAGGATGAGGCCCTGCACCTGGTCGGACTCCGGGTCCACATGTTCCACCATGGGGATGCCGAAGGCGTAGGTTTTGCCGGTGCCGGTGGGGGCCTTGGCCACCACGTCCCGTCCCTGCATGAAGTAGGGGATGGCCCCGCCCTGGATGGCGGTGGCCTGGGTGAAGCCCTTTTTGTCCAGGGCCTTCATAATGGCCTCGGACAGGTTCATATCTTTGTAAAAGTAGGTATCTTGTACCACAACTCCATCAATTTCCATGGTATAGGTCCTTTCTATCTCGTACAATTAGAGTCTAAAGTAGTATATCATATCCCCCGGCATACCGTAAAGCCCAACCTCCATGGATTTCTCCGGCCCAGACCTGCCCGGTAAGACAGAAAAAGCCGGAAGCAGCGGTTTTGCTGCTTCCGGCGAAACATCACTTATTGAGGCTTGAAGCTGTCCTTCAGGGACACGGCTCGGTTGAACACCAGGTGCTCGGGGCTGCTGTCCCGGCTGTCGGCACAGAAGTAGCCCTGACGCATGAACTGGAAGCGGTCGGCCTTCTGGGCACCTGCCAGGCTGGCCTCCACCTTGGCACCCTGGAGCACCTCCAGAGAGTGGGGGTTCAGGCAGTCCAGGAAGTTCTTGTCTCCGGCGTCGGGGTCAGGGTCGGAGAACAGGTTGTCATACAGGCGAATCTCCGCATCCAGAGCGGTGGCGGCGTCCACCCAGTGGATGGTGGCGCCCTTCACCTTGCGGCCGTCGGCGGGGTTGCCGCCTCGGGACTCGGGGTCATAGGTGGCCAGAACCTCCACCACGTTGCCGTTTTCGTCCTTGACGCATCCGGTACAGGTGATGAGGTAGGCACCCTTCAAACGGCACTCCAGGCCGTTGGGGGTCAGGCGCTTGTACTTGGGGATGGGAGTCTCCAGGAAGTCCTCCGCCTCAATGTACAGGTTGCGGGAGAAGGTGACGGTGCGGGTGCCGTCCTCGGGACGGTTGGGGTTGTTCTCCACCTCGAAGGTCTCGCTCTGACCCTCGGGATAGTTGGTGATGGTCAGCTTCACGGGACGCAGCACCGCCATCACCCGCTGGGCGGTCTCGTTCAGGTCCTCCCGCAGGCAGTACTCCAAAAAGGCGTACTCAATGGTATTGGTGGCCTTGGCCACGCCGATGCGCTCGCAGAAGTTGCGGATGGAACGGGGGGTGTAGCCACGGCGGCGCAGGCCGCACAGGGTGGGCATACGGGGGTCGTCCCAGCCGGACACCCGGTGCTCCTCCACCAGCTGGCGCAGCTTGCGCTTGCTCATCACGGTGTAGTTGATACCCAGTCGGGCAAACTCGATCTGGCGGGGCTTGTGGTAGGGGATGGACACGTTGGACACCACCCAGTCGTACAGGGGGCGGTGGTCCTCAAACTCCAGGGAGCACAGGGAGTGGGTAATCCCCTCCAGGGCGTCCTCAATGGGGTGGGCGAAGTCGTACATGGGGTAGATGCACCACTTGTTGCCCTGGCGGTGGTGATGGGCGTGGTTGATGCGGTAAATCACCGGGTCCCGCATGTTGAAGTTGCCGCTATTGAGGTCGATCTTGGCACGCAGGGTATATTTGCCGTTTTCAAACTCTCCGGCCCGCATCCGGGCGAACAGGTCCAGAGACTCCTCGATGGGACGGTCACGCCAGGGAGAGGTGGCGGGGACGCCGATGGAGCCGCGGTTGGCACGGAACTCCTCGGGAGTCAGCTCGCACACGTAGGCCAGGCCCTTCTTGATGAGCTCCACGGCATACTCGTACATCTTCTCAAAATAGTCCGAGGCGTAGAAGAATCGGTCGCCCCAGTCAAAGCCCAGCCAGTGGATGTCCTCCTGGATGGCCTCCACGTACTCGGTATCCTCCTTGGCGGGGTTGGTGTCGTCCATACGCAAGTTGCACAGACCGCCGTACTTCTCGGCAGTGCCGAAGTCGATGGTCAGGGCCTTGCAGTGGCCGATGTGGAGATAGCCGTTGGGCTCGGGGGGAAAACGGGTGTGGACGGTCATGCCTTGGTACTGGCCGCCCTGTGCAATATCCTCATCAATGAAATTGTGGATAAAATTCTGGGACACTACGGGGTTGAGTTCCTCAGGCATAGGGACACGCTCCTTCATTCGTTAATAACCTACTCATTATACCGTCACAGGCGGGAAAAAGCAACGAATTTTTCCAGGCCTGTGGGCAGTTAGAGAATCTGGGTGCTGTTGCGGAGCTGGTCTTGGAGCCGCTGGTAGAAGGAAATGTAATATTCCAGCCGCTGCACCCACAGAGTGGTGGCCGTGGTTGCGCTGTGCCTCCTGGGTGGGCATTTCCTCACAGTATGCAATGTCATGGAGCAGCCCGGCGATGACGGCGTCGGTCACGTCCAGGCCCTCCTGCTGGGCGATGTACTTGGCCAGATTGGCCACCCGATAGGAGTGCTGGATGCGGTATTCCCAGTCGGTGGGGTGGGCTTGTAGGTATACACTGTTGGAAAAGGTGTCTTTGAGAAATTGTTCCGTACGTTCCACTAACGCTTGGTCCATGGGGGACTCCTCCTATGTATCGGAAAGTTACAGCTTTACTGCCACCGGCTCGGCCATCGTTAAGGTGTCCGGGGTGACGGTGCACCCCAGAGCCAACACCTGCACCCCCGCCGCTGCGGCTTGGCGCAGGGCGGCGCCAAACTCCGGGTGGGTGGCGTCGTTGGGGGCGAAATCTTTCATGCCTGCCATCTGAATGACAAAGCACACGGCGGCTTCATAGCCCTCTTGCAGGCTGGCTTCCAACTCTTGCAGGTGGCGCACGCCTCGGGTGGTGGGGGCATCGGGGAAGCGGCAGTGGCCATCCTCCTCCAGGGTGCACCCCTTCACCTCCACAAAGCCCCGGCGGTCCCCCGCCTCCCAGTAGAAGTCGAAGCGGGAGTTGCCCCAGGTGGTCTCCGGGCGCAGCAGGGTGAGGCCGGGGACGAAGTGTCCCGCCTTGGCCCACTCGGCAAAGACCTGGTTGGGGGCCTGGGCGTCCATGTTCACCAGCAGGCCGTCCTTGTCCACGGCGATGAGGTCATAGGGGGTCTTGCGCTTGGGGTTATTGCCTGGGGTGAGGTAGACGGTGCGGCCTGGAATGAGCAGTTCCCGGCACCGCCCGGTGTTTTTTACATGGACGGTTTCCGTGCGTCCGTCCACCTCCACCTGGGCCACAAAGCGGTTGGGGCGGGAGAGAAAACGGGCGGGAAGGACCTGAGTATATGTCATGATTTGGGCTCCTTGGGTGTGGTGTCGGTGGTGGCAGGGGGCTCGGCAGGGGCGGCAACCTCTTCCGGCTTGGGGTGGTAGGGCAGCAGCAGGTCGATGACACAGGTCACCGCCACGCCCGCCAGGGTGTCCACCATACGCTGGAGGGCGAAGAGGGCGGGGGAGCTGTCCGTGTTGTGGTTGACGGTGACGCACAGAAACACCACGCAGGACAGAGAGGCGCTGGAGGGCCGCTTGAGCACCAGGGCGGTGCGAATGAGGGGGATGATGGTGAGGGACACCAGGGTATAGCGCAGCAAGTCCAGATTCTCGGCGTGGAAGAACTCCAGGCCGTAGAGGATAATGATACCGTACAGGCCGCCCACCAGGGTGCCGATGGCCCGGTTCACCGAGGAGGTGATGGTCTTGTCGGTGGAGTTCTGCATGCAGATGACCGCGGCAATCATAGAATAAAAGGCGGGCTCGCCCCGCACATAGCCGAAGATACCGCAGATAAACACGGCAATGACGGTCTTTACCATGCGCATGCCCACCCAGTGATGGCGCTGCTTTGGCATAAACAGCCCTCCTCTCCAAAGTCGATATCAGTATGATAAACGACCGGGAGAAAAAAAGCAAGGCGGGGACGCTTTCCATTTCCCCGTCCCCGTGGTATGATGGGAAAAAACATCAAGGAGGACCCTCCATGCACATTCCCAGCGGCGCAACCAGCTTGCTTGAGCTGTTGCCCTTCCAAGAGGCCCTGGACCAGGCGCTCACCCCCAAAGAGGACTATGACGTCAATCGGTGGCTGTACGTGCCCCCCTTCTACTGCGAATACCGATACATTCTGGCCACCCGGGGCAAGCGGCCCCTCATCTGTGTGGGCATCAACCCTTCCACTGCCGCCCCCGACGATCTGGACAACACCTTGAAGTCGGTGGAGCGGGTGGCCCTCCACAACGGCTTTGACAGCTTTGTCATGTTCAACGTCTACCCCCAGCGGGCCACCGACCCGGATCACATGGAAAAGCACTGCAATGAGGCGCTCCACCAGGAGAACATGAAGGCCTTTGACTATGTCCTCTCCCTCTACGAGGACACTCAGCCTGCCATCTGGGCGGCCTGGGGCACCATCATCGAAAAGCGGGACTATCTGCCCGCCTGTGTTCGGGACATGATCGCCATCGGCCAGACCCATGGGGCGGCCTGGTACACCGCCGGGAAGCGGTCTAAAAAGGGCCACCCCCACCACCCCCTGTATCTCCGTAAGGACAGCGGCCTGGACCCCTTCGACGTAGAGGAGTATCTCAACAGTCTTGACTAAAAAAATCTGCACCGGGAAATCGGTGCAGATTTTTTTACTTGGGCAGGATATAAAAGGTGGGAGTATGTTTGCTCAGGTCCAGGAAAACTACCATATCCGGGGGGAAGAAGGTGAACCAGATCATCATCCAACCCACCGCCAGAGCCGCCACCAGGCAGAGGGTGGGAAGGAAGGGCCGCTGGGTGAGCGGGGCCAGGACCTGAGCCAGCACAAACCCTGCCACCATGAGTACCACATACAACATGAGGTCAAAGGCCATCCCTTCGCCCTGGAAGGGGACGTGGTAGAGGTAGCTCAGCAGCAGCATGGCCCCGCCGATGATGGGCAGGGTCAGCAGCCAGGGGGCCAGACCGTCCAGGCCCCGACCATGGGTGAGATACAGCCCGGACAGCAGCAGGGGGATGAGGAGGATTTTCAGATGTTCCCACAGGCTCTCCCGCACCGGAGAGACCAGAGCGGTGATGGGGCTGGGCAGCCAGGAGAAGAGAAAATGAAGCCCTACCCCCAGGATCAGGGCGGAAATCAGGGTAAAAATCGTCTTTTTTTGAAAAAATTTCACAGCTCTCACCTCGTTTCTTACTACAAGTTATGCCCGCAGTGGGGCAAACTATGAATGAAACCGTGGTGAAACACAAAAGTTTTTTCGCTTCATTTCGGGCTTTTCCAAAAGGCCCTCCCTTTTCCACGGAAGAAACCCCGCCGTCTCAGGCACATTAAGGATTGGGCGAACGCCCAAATTGTGAACGAAGAGGCGGTGAGGATCATTGAACGAAGAGATCAAACCATGGGTGGGGATGACCCAGGCGGTGCTGCGGGTCGTCCTGGTGGTGCTGGTGGTAGCTCTGGCCCTGTGGCCAGTCCTGGGCAGCGCCAGAGCCGACACCTTGAACGTGGTCCCAGTGGGGCGTGCCGTGGGCATCAAGCTCTTCTCCGATGGCGTTGTGGTGGTGGGAACTTCGGAAATTTCCACCCAGAACGGGGCGGTGAATCCGGCCAAGGACTGCGGTCTGCGGGAGGGGGACATCATCACCCATATCAACTCCACCGAGGTGGATACCATTGAGGAGGTGTCCGCCCTCTTGCAGGAGCTGGAGGGGGAGACCATGAGCATCCGGGCCATCCGCAATGAGGAGCAGGTGCAGCTGACCGCCCAGGCGGTGCTGTGCTCCGCCGACGGGGCGTATAAGCTGGGGGCCTGGATTCGGGACTCCATGGCGGGCATTGGTACCGTCACCTTCTATTGTCCCCAGACCGGGACCTTCGGGGCCCTGGGCCACGGCATCAACGACGTGGACACTGCCCTGCTCATGCCCCTGGAGAGCGGCAGCATTCTGCCCGCCACGGTTTCCGGGGTGGACAAGGGTCAGTGTGGAACTCCGGGACAGCTGCGGGGCATCTTTGAGGCGGACGTGACCCTGGGTGAGCTGGACGACAACACCTCCTGTGGCATTTACGGTACCATGACCGACACCAGCTGGTTTTCCGGCCAGGCGGTGGAGGTGGCCAGCCGGGACGAGGTGAAGGCGGGGAAAGCCACCATCCTCAGCAACATCTCCGGCAACCAGGTGGAGGAGTACGAGATTGAGATTCTCAAGGTCTACCCGGACAGCCAGGACGGGGGCCGGGACTACCTCATCCACGTCACTGACCCCCGGCTGCTGGACAAAACCGGAGGCATTGTCCAGGGCATGAGCGGCTCCCCCATTCTCCAAAACGGAAAGATCATCGGGGCCGTCACCCATGTCATGGTGGATGACCCCACCTCTGGCTATGGCATCTATATTGGAGATATGCTCCAGGCGGCAGGATAAGACCAGGGCGAGGACACGAGTTGAGTGTCCTCGCCCTTCTTATATAAGATATATAAAATTTAATGTTTATCGTTAAAAATATATTGACAAAGATATATACCACTCGTATAATGCAAGTAGAGAAATCCACAAAATAAGGAGGGAGCTATATGGAGAAAATTATGAAATCCACCAAGCTGGTGCAGAAAATCCTGCGAATTCTGTTTTGGATTGTCGTCGTTGTCAGCGTTGTCTCTGCATGTATCATGATTGCATCGTTGATTTTTATGGATGATACAGCAGTCATCCAGGGTGTTTCCATTACGATTGGAAATTACAGGTTGAAACTCAGCCAGGGGTACTCCCGCGCACAACTGATCAACATTTTATGGATGTCCTTGGCGAACATTGTCCTTTACGGGGGCCTTTCCTGTTACGCGATCCGAATCCTTCAAGGTATTTTTGAACCAATGACACAGGGAAAACCGTTCAACACGGCGGTGAGCGACGGGTTGAAAAAGCTATCCTATACGGTCTTGATTTTTGGTGTGGTTCGACTGATTCTTCAACTGGCAACAAACATGGTTTACGACCAGATGATTGATATTTCTTCCCTGTTTGCTGCAAACATGGTGGAATCCTGCTCCTTAACCGTGGTAGGAGATGGTGATTTTATTATTTGGTTCTTTTTGATTCGGCTGTTTCGGCGCATTTTTATCTACGGGGAGACCTTGCAGCAGCTGTCCGACGAGACGCTGTAACGTGGAATGAGGAGAAACTTATGCCCATTGTATTACGATTGGATCGGGTGATGGCAGACCGGAAAATGTCCCTCAATGCCCTGGCGGAAAAGGTTGGTATCGCCAATGTAAACCTGTCGAAAATCAAGACGGGGAAGGTCAGCGCCATCCGCTTTTCCACCTTGGAGGCCATTTGTGAGGCGCTGCACTGTCAGCCGGGGGATATTTTGGAGTACATGCCGTCTCAGACCGATGAGGACGGGAAGGACGAATAACATGGAGATACAAAAGCAGGATGGTGTAGGCCATCCTGCTTTTGCCATAGCCCGAGTATTCTGAAAAAAGTTCGTGACTAGTGAGGAAAAGCATAGTACAATATAGGCGTTTATCCGTGTTGTTTGAATGGAAACAGACAAAATATTGCATAAATGGAAGGGAGTGTTCCACGATGAAAGACAGGCTGTCCAAACTGACCGTTGCCAGTGGAATCCTGGGACTTGTCCTCTTGTTTGGGGTCATGCTGTCTGGAGCGGCATATCCCAGTTTGGTGTTTCGCATCGGTGCCCCCTTGGGATTGCTGTTTGTCTTTCTCAGCGTGGGGCTGCTGGGTTTGCGGTATTTGCGGGACATCTGTGAGGCCGTTCGGGAGAAACAATGGATGTTGGCCGTGGCGCTGGTGATGATGTTATTGGTCGTAGGCGTGCTGATGCTGATTTGAGCGGAGAAAGGAACTAAAATATATGTTAAATCACCTGGAATTTGACCTTTGGGCAGACGGCTACGACAAGAGCGTGGCTGTATCAGAAGAAAACGACGAATACCCCTTTGCGGGCTATGGGCAGATTTTAAATACCATTTACAATCACGTGTTGACCAACCCCGGCCGACAGGTGCTGGATATTGGCTTCGGTACAGGGACTCTGACCACCAAGCTCTATGAGCAGGGCTGCACCATCTATGGGCAGGACTTTTCCCAGCGGATGATCGACCTGGCCCAGGAGAAAATGCCGGAGGCCCACCTATATCAGGGGGACTTTACCCTGGGGCTGGCAAACGAGCTGATGGGGCGGCAATACGATTCCATTATTGCCACCTATTCCCTGCACCACCTGTCCGACACGCAAAAGGTCCACTTTTTCCGGGCCTTGTTGGGGCTGCTGGCCCCCAATGGCTGTATTTACGTGGGCGATGTGGCCTTTCGCACCCGGGAGGAGTTGGAGGCCTGCCGCCGCCGGATGGCAGAGAAGTGGGACGAGGACGAAATCTATTTTGTCTTTGAGGAGCTAAACGAGGCGTTCCCACAGCTGGAATTTGAACCGGTTACCTACTGCTCCGGCGTGCTGTACTTGAAAAGAGAAGGCTAGAGACAATTTTACACCCTTTATATGGCACCCCAAGCACAGGTGTGGTACAATGTCAGGAGAGAGAAAAACGGGAAAGGTAGGTGTGACTATGCAGCGTCTGAGAGAGTTGAATGGGTATCAAAAGGGTGTGTTGATTTTGATGGCGGCTATGGTGCTGGTGTTCACCGTGCTCTATCCGATCCTCACCTCCCGCCAGGCCTATTCCTACCGGGATGGCCTGTTGCTGCGTACCCAGGAGGGAGAGAATACGGTGTACCAGGGGAAGGTGTATGGAGAAACGGCCCGCTTCACCGTGTCCCCGGACCAGACCGTGGAGTTTTACTACGGGGAGAAGACCTACGGCCCCTATACCGTCCAGGAAGACCCGAACCTGGTGGATTTGCCGGAGGGAGTGCGGGGCATCCAGTTGCAGCGGAGAGGGGAGACCTTCTTTTACGGCGGTGTATCCGGGGAGGGTGAGACCTTCCGTGTGTACCGTCAGGATGGCAGCCAGATGCATCGGGACAGCTCCATGGAGATATCCTTCGATGCATACGGGAATCTTACAAGTATGATGGAGCCTTCGGCCTACACCATCCTGGAGGTGATGTACGGCCCGGAGCTGACCCATCCGGGAAGCTGGTGGGGTTGGGTGTTAGGCGTGGTCATCTGTGTGGCCACGGCCCTCACCATCCTGTATGCCGACGAGCTGTTCCGCTTCCATCTTCTTTTTGAAATTAGCAACGTGGAGGAGGCAGAGCCCTCCGGGTGGGAGATGGCCAGCCGATATATCTCCTGGACGCTCCTGCCTGTGTTGGCACTGGCGGTCTTTATCATAGGATTATTGTACTGGTAAAACAGGGCGGAAGCTGGATCGCTTCCGCCTTATGTTTTCCCTCTGTCTTTTTTGGAGACTTTATGGTAGAATAAACCTAATACAGATGAGGCAGGTGCAGACCTTGGACACTTGGAAATTGTTGATCGGGCTAGTTGTGGTGCTGGTGCTCTCGGGTGTGGCGGTGATTGTGTGGGCGGTTCTCCCGTCCCACCGGAACAGACGCTCGGGTCCCCCCAGCGGAAAGCCCGCCTGGCGGGAGAAGCAGTACGATGAAGAGGGGTATGATCCCCGAGGTTACGACCGGGAAGGCTATGACCGCCTGGGGTACGACACCCGGGGCTATGACCGCAACGGGTATGATTGGCAGGGGTATGATTCCCGGGGCTACAATCGAGAGGGCTATGACCGATTTGGCTATGATAAGCAGGGCTATGATCGGGACGGCTACGACCGCCGGGGATATAATATCCATGGCAAGGACCTCCAGGGGCGGTATAATCGCCTCTACGATGTGGCCGATTATGCAGACTCCTTGTACAGCTCCGAGGGCTTTCTCAGCCCCCAGCGCTATCCGGTGGGGGTGACGGTCCACGCCAAGGAGCGCATGCTGGAGCGGATGCAGGGAAAGACGGTGGAGAACCTCCAGGACCTGGCCATGAAGGCCTACTGCTTCGGCAAAAGCGCCCGGCAGCTCAAACGCACCTCCGCCCGGCTGGTGCAGGAGATTCAGGAGCAGCACGGGGACGGCGTGGTGCTGATCTACCACGGCTATGTGTACATTTTCTCCAGCGACAACCAGCTGATTACCGTCTACCGGAATGAGCGCATTCCTTTGTGATGAGGGAAGGAGGAACTACGTTAATGGAACAGGAAAAGGAACTTCAGAGCCCCCGCAGCCGTCGGGAGCATGTGAGCACCTTCCGGCGCTATCGGCTGGGGTGGGTGCTGCTGGGCATGATCGCCACGGAGGTGGCGGTGGTGTTGGCCAATGGCAGCGTTGCAGCGGCCATCATGCTGCCCCTGATTGTGGGCGCCTTTATTTTCCGTTCGGCCCTAGTGGAAAACTACAACCGAAGACAGGCCGAGGAAACCCAAGAGAACCCGTGAGAGCAGCCAAGAGGCGGGATGTGTCCGCCTCTTGGCTGGTTGTTTCTGTGGGTGAAAGGAAATCTTTTTTGCAAAAACCCTTGACCTTCCACCAGGTGAAAGGTGTATTTTGACACCAGAGCCAGAGAGGAGGCGCATGATATGAACATCAAAGAGGCAGAGAAACTGACGGGAATTTCCAAGCGCAACATCCGATTTTATGAGCAGAAGGGAATGCTGCACCCCGCCCGCAATCAGGACAACGACTACCGGGACTACTCGTCCCAGGATATTGAGCGGCTCAAGCTCATCCGGGCTCTGCGCATGGTGGATATGCCCTTGGAGGAGATTCAAAAGGTACTGGATGGGAAGACGTCCCTGGAGGACGCCGCCACGGCCCAGGAGCGGCAGCTGCGGGAGCGGGTGCAGGAGGTACAGACCGCCATCCGGTTTTGTAAATCCCTCCAAGGACTGAGCGGGGACGTGGAGGTAGACGCAATTTTGCGGGAGATGGACCGGGAGGAGAACCGGAAGCACCTGTTTACCCAGTGGAGAGAGGACTACAAAAAGATGTGCAAGTTTCTCCAGAAGGCCACCTTTACCTACATCCCCGAGGGGGCCGTGACCAACGCCCGGGAGTTTACCCAGGCGCTGTTGGACTTCGCCCGGGAGAACCAGGTGGACATCACCATCACCAAAGAGGGGATGTACCCGGAGTTTATGCTGGATGGGGTGGAGTATACCGCAGAGCGGCTGTACACCCAGATGGGCCGGGCGCCGGTTGCCACGGTGCGCTGCACCGCCAAGCACCCGGAGACCTTGGAGCCGGACCTGCCCGCCGGAAAGAAGCGGCTGATGAAGCTGCTGCACTTTGCCTGGATCCCCCCTGGCCGTGGTCCTGATGTCGGTGGCCATGGTGGCCCGCAATGGCGGACTGCCCTTCCTGGCCACCCTGGACGGGGTGGTGCTGGGGATCGTCTTTCCCCTGGTGGTGGGGGTCATGTTGTACCGCTCCATGCTCTTTTACTACAATAACAAGAACAAATAACGAAACTTCAATCATCCTGTAGGAAAAACAGCGGCTGAGAGATTACAAAATTTGACAATCCTGTCGAACGAAAGTGGAAACTATGGCTTGCCAGATCGGGCATTCTGTGGTATTTTAGAGGTACAGGAAAAAGATGGTAAAACCAGACTGACTCCACTTGAGAAAGGATTGTCACACAGATGAGCGATGTGAAGAAGATCATCATTGCGGATGCCTCAGAGGAATACCGCAGATTGCTGGCGGATGCCCTGGGGGACCGTGAGGATATGGAGGTCGTGGCCCAGACCGGGGACGGGGAAGCTCTGTTGGACCTGGTGGCCAAGCATCAGCCCCAGGGGATTATTATGGACTTGATGCTCACCGGGATGGACGGGTTGGAGGTACTGGAGCAGCTGGGGCCCAATCGGCCCAGGGTGGTGGTGCTCTCCGCCTTTTCCCATTCCGCCCTGGCCCAGCAGGTGAAGGAGCGGGGGGCGGACTACTGTATGCTCAAGCCCTGCCGTCTGTCTGCGGTGGTGGAGCGCATGGCCCAGCTGTGCGATCAGACCCAGGAGCGCCAGACCCACCAGGAGGAGGAAGAGTGGGATTTAGAACGGAAGATCACCTCCATCATCCATGAGATCGGGGTGCCCGCCCACATCAAGGGCTACCAGTATCTCCGGGTGGCCATTGCCATGGCGGTGGAGGATATGGGGATGATCAACGCCGTGACCAAGGTGCTCTATCCCGAGGTGGCCAAGCGGTTCGGTACCACCGCCAGCCGGGTGGAGCGGGCCATTCGCCACGCCATTGAGGTGGCCTGGGACCGGGGCGACCTGGAGGTGCTGCAGTGGTACTTCGGCTACACCGTGTCCAACACCAAGGGCAAGCCCACCAACAGCGAATTTATTGCCATGATCGCCGACCGGATCTCCCTGCAAAAGGACAAGCGGGCAGGGTGAGCTGTGCCCCGGAGGGACGATGTTGGTGAAAATGAATAATGAAGAATGAATAATTGAGGTGTGCCGCTTTGCGGCACGGATTTTGATTTGTTGGGCCGTAGGGGCGGCACAGGAAGGCTGGCAGGCCGGAACCTTGGGCGGTTAGACGGACAATCCCTCCGCCCCGGCTTGCGCCGGGCCACCTCCCTTTGCACAAGGGAGGCTTTTGGCCATATCCAATCAGAAAAAATGGATGCAGCCCACGGGGCTGCATCCATTCAGACTGTCGAAAAGCCTCACGTCAATGCAAGAAGGACAGATGATCTTGCATCGTCAAAAAGCCCTCGGCAGAGTTTTTCCATCCGAAGATGGAAAAATAAATTGAATTCACTTTTCTCTGCACTTAATCCCGTAATTACCACGGCTTCCAGGTTCATAGCCCCTATATATTTCATAGAGTTTGTCGTTTATTACAACTTCGTCATCACCTTTAAAAGAGTATGAGTCGCCGTTCTCATCACAATACTTGGAAATTGCTTGGTGCGCTTTAACAACAGTAGGATAGACGTTTCCTTCGTCATATGGTACCCAAAAAGCTTTTTTAGACATATTAAACATTAATGTCACTCCTTTCGAAATTTTTTGAACACATTCCGACTACTTACTGAGATTATTATACTACGAGGCACATTGTCAAGTCAAGTGCAACACATCGTGGTAAAAGACTTCGAATGGGGAACGCCAGCCTAAACATTTGCGGGGCCTGAGGTTGAGGCGGTGAACAAAGGCAGCGATCAAATCATCTGGCACAGGAGAAATGTCGCAGTGTTTTGGTAAATATTCGCGTAACAGACCATTAGTATTCTCATTTGTCCCTCGTTGCCACGGTGCGTATGGGTCAGGAAAGTAAAACTGGACTTTATGCAGACGGACAGCTATTTGCTCAAAGTTTGCAAACTCACTACCACGATCTGGTGTAATGGACAAAACGTATTGAGGCTTGATCTGCTCCAGCAGCTGAATCATTTTTTCTGAAACTTCATGTGCGGTATTGCGATCCACTTTAGCTGCAAGCAGAAATCGGGAGCGTCGATCCGTAAGAGTAAGAATGCAAGCACCTCCCTTTATCCCCGCTACAGTATCTGCCTCCCAATGCCCAATACAGCTACGGTCATTAGCTTGCTGCGGACGTTGGCTGATATGGGGAGCATCCGGAAACCGTACTCGGCGTCGATCTGCACTCTTTTTGTACTTTTTTCCCTTTTTTCGCAGAAAGCGTAAATATCTATCCTGTTTTTTAACATAGCTGTGGCTTTTCTTAGGGTCAAACATTCCGGAGTAGATTGCTCTGTATATGCTTGAATAACTAATCTGTATGTCACTGTTCTCCAGCTTTAGTCGGTTGGAAATCTGCTCTGGTGACCACTGATATTTCTCTATCAAGATACGAATTTTTTCCTGGTATTTGGCTTGTGACATCAGATGTTTACGGCCACAGCGCTTACGTCTCATGATATATTGGGCCTGGGCTTCTGAGGGACGATATGTCGCCTTTTGTCGCACCCCCCGCTTTAGCTCCCGGCTGATTGTCGATGGGGCACGCCCCATCTTCTCAGCGATTTTACGAATCCCAACCCCAAGGTTTTTGAGCAAGTATAGATTTTCTCGCTCCTCTATGCTAAGATGTTTGTAGTGACTCATGGAAATAGGCTCCTTTCTGGTTGTCCGCAAACACCATTTTAGCTGCTTATCGCCCATGAGTCACTCTTTTTATGTTATGTGTTGCACTTGTATTGTAAATCTACCCGATCTGTTTTTTTTCGGGGACATGAGCATCGAAAAAAACACTTCTCAGCCCGCCAGTGTGGAATCGGGTCGTCCTTTGACCCGATTCTGCGCGCAGCGGGCTGCATCCCCTCGAAAAAATGCTTGCATTTTTGAGAAGCGTGTCGAACTTTTTCGACACGCTCAGCCGATGTAGACAGCAAAACCGTCTACATCGGCTCTTTTGCGTATTTAATAGGCGAGCTGCTCCACCGTCCAGCCTTTGATGACATCGGCGTAGTAGCGGCACTGGGCTTTTGCCAAATCCACATCCAGGTTGATGTAGTTGCCGCACTCCACCGCCGACTTGCCCGGCATCTCTCCGGCGTAGTTGGCCCCCGCCTCAAAGACGGACTGGATGAGGGCGATGCAGTGGGCCATGGACAGCTGGGCGCCATCCAGCAGGACGTAAAACCCGGTCTGGCACCCCATGGGGCCAAAGTAGATCACCGCGTCCTTCTGGGGGGAGTTGCGCAGCAGGGTGGCGATGATGTGCTCCATCGAGTGCATCTCGGCGTTGGTGAGCAGATCCCCGGTGTTGGGCACCTTGAAGCGCAGGTCAAACGTGACCACGTTCCCGTCCCGGCGGGAGAGGTACATCCCGGGGCGCAGGGTGGTGTGGTCCACCTGAAAGCTTGCGATTTTTTCCATGTTAAGTCCTCCACAGCAGGGCCGCCAGGGCCTGGTTGAGCTTGTCCACCACCTGGGGCACGTTTTGGGCGTACTCCTCCCCCTGGGCGGGGTGGAACAGGTGGTCGGAGACGATTTTCAGAGCATAAAACGGCACCTGGTTGCGCAGGCACACCTGGGCCACCGCCCCCGCCTCCATGTCGCACACGGTGGCGGAAAAGTGGTCCCGCAGCAGGGCCGCCCGGTCATAGTCCCGGCCGAACCAGTCCCCGGTGGCCACCACTCCGGTGCGGGGTGCAAAGCCTGCCTGGGTGAGCCGCTCCACATGCTCCTCCACCCTCTGGCAGGGCAGTTCGATGAGGTTCAGGGCGGGGATGAGACCCAACGGGTCGCCCACGGCAGAGATGTCCATGTCGTGCTGGACGCAGTGGCGGGCCACCACCAGGGTGCCCACGGGGAAGTCGTGGAAGCACCCGGCTACCCCGGCGTTCCACACCTCATCCACTCCAAAGCGGTCCAGAAGCGCCTGGGTGCCCATGGCGGCGTTGACCTTACCCACGCCGCAGATGCACACCACGGTGTCCGGGTCCAGGGGGTAGAAGTCCATCCCGGCGATGGTCTGCACCTGGCCGGAGGGGCGCAGAGCCCCCGCCACCTCCTTGTGCATGGCGTATACAATGCCTCGCATGGCGCACCTCAGGAGTTGTGAGACAGCAGCTGAGCCCGCACGTCCCACAGCTTTTGGGACAGGTCCACATAGTAGTTGTGGGGGTTCTCAAACCGCTTGACCTCGTCCCACAGGCTGTCCACCTCCCGGGCGCAGTACACCCGGGTCTCCTGGATGGTGGGAGCCTGGTACACCAGCTGGCCGCCCTGGAAGATGGGCACCAGCAGGGGGCGGGCGGTGTAGTTGGTGATGGTCTTGCGCTTCCAAACGGCCTCGGGGTCAAAGAGCTCCAGGGGCTGGGTGAAGTCGGGGTGCTCGTCGTGGAGGCAGATATAGTCGGCCAGGGCCTTTCCCGTCTCGATCTCGTACAGGCGGTACACCTTCTTGAAGTGGGGGATGGTCATTTTGGCGGGGTTCTCGCTGATCTTGATTTTGGGCACGATGGTGCCGTCCTTGCCCTCAATGGCCGCCAGCTTGTACACGCCGCCGAACACCGGCTCACTCTTGGAGGTGATGAGCCGCTCACCCACTCCGAAGCCGTCAATGGCGGCCCCCTGGGTCAGCAGGTCCCGGATGATATACTCGTCCAGGGAGTTGGAGGCGATGATCATGATGTCGGTGAGGCCCGCCTCGTCCAGCATCTTCCGGGCCTTCTTGGACAGATAGGTCAAATCGCCGGAGTCGATGCGGATGCCGCCCTGGGTGATGCCCAGCTCCTGGAACACCCGGATGGCGTTGGGCACGCCGGACTTGAGCACGTTGTAGGTGTCCACCAGCAGGGTGGCGGCGTGGGGGTAGATCTCACAGTAGGTTTTGAAAGCGGTGTACTCGTCGGGGAACATCTGCACCCAGGAGTGGGCCATGGTGCCGGTGGCGGGGGTGTCAAACATCTGGTCGGCCATGGCGCAGGCGGTGCCGGAGGCCCCGGCGATATAGCTGGCCCGGGCGCCCAGCAGTGCGCCGTCCGCACCCTGGGCCCGGCGGGAGCCGAACTCCGCCACAGGCTTGCCCTGGGCAGCCCGGACGATGCGGTTGGACTTGGTGGCGATGAGGGACTGGTGGTTCAGGGTCAGCAGCAGATAGGTCTCCACGAACTGGGCCTCAATGGCAGGGGCCCGCACGGTGAGAATGGGCTCCCGGGGGAAGATGGGGGTGCCCTCCGGCACGGCCCAGATGTCTCCAGTGAAGTGGAAGGTGCGCAGATACTCCAAAAACTCCTCCGAGAAGGTGTTCTTGGAGCGCAGGTATGCAATGTCATCCTCATCGAAGTGGAGGTCCCGGATGTAGGAGATCACCTGCTCCAGTCCGGCGGCAATGGCGAAGCCGCCGCCGTCGGGGACACTGCGGAAGAAGATATCGAAATAGCAGATTTGATCGGCCACGCCGGTCTGAAAATAGCCGTTGCCCATGGTCAGCTCATAGAAGTCGGTGAGCATGGTGTAGTTGACGTGATGTTGCACAGGGATGGCCCCCTTTAACTAAAATCGTAGCCTCTATTATAAGCTGTCTTGACACAAAATGCAATCATTCCTTCTGTAGTTCTTCCAGAAGTCACCACTCGGAAGGGGCGGAATACACTGGGATGAGGGCGGTGTCGGAAGGCAAACGGCCCCGGAGAGGAGCATGGGAAGGAACATGGAACGAACGCACATCTGGGTCATTGGAGGAGATCAGCGGCAGAGCATCTTAGCCGGGCTGCTGCGAGACGACGGCCACAGGGTACATACCTTGGGGCTGGGGGAGGAGGAGGCAGAGGGGCCGGACCTGGATGGCATCGGGGAGGCCCACTGCGTCATTCTCCCCCTGCCGGCGCAGCGGCCGGAGGGGTGGGTGTACACCCCGCTGAGCCCCCTTCGGCTGTCGGTGGAGCAGGTGCTGGAGCACATGCAGCCGGGGCAACTGGTGTGCGGCGGGCTGCTCACCCCCCGCTTCCTCCACCAGGCCCAGGCGTTGAATCTGCGGGTCATAGACTATTATGCCCGAGAAGAGCTGACGTTGCTCAACGCCATTCCCACCGCAGAAGGGGCCATCCAGCTGGCCATGGAGCGCATGCCCACCACCATCCACAACGCCCGCATCTGGATTTTGGGCTTTGGACGGGTGGGGCAGGCATTGGCCGTGCGCCTCCGCGCTCTGGGGGCCAAGGTGTGCATTCTGGCCCGAAACCCCGCCCAGCGGGCCCTGGCCCGTAGCTTAGGCCTGGAGGCCGAGCCCATCCGGGGTATGGGGGAGTGGCTGCACTGCCCCCATCTGGTGGTGAACACTGTGCCTGCCCCCCTGCTGGGAGTGGAGGAGCTGTCCGCTCTGCGGGAGGGGGCCTGGGTGATGGACCTGGCCTCGGAGCCGGGGGGCGTGGACCATCCCGCGGCCCAGGCCCTGGGCGTGCCCGTGGTGTGGGCCAGAGGCCTGCCGGGCAAGGTGGCTCCCCACACGGCGGCGGAGTACCTCAAAGACACCGTCTATCACATTATGGAGGAGTTGGGAGTGTAAGAATGGAAGCGAAAAACATTGGGTTTGCCTTTTGCGGCTCCTTTTGTACCATGGCCAGGGCTCTGGATACCCTGGAGCAGCTGGCGGGAAAATACACCCAAATCTGGCCCATTGTCTCCGAGACCGTGGCCAGCACCGATACCCGCTTTGGCAACAGCCATGATTTTATGCGGGAGATGGAGCGGATATGCGGGAGAAGGGTCATCCATACCGTGGCGGAGGCTGAGCCCATTGGGCCCCGGAAGCTGCTGGACGCCCTGGTTATCTGTCCCTGCACGGGCAACACCCTGGCCAAGCTGGCCCACGGCGTCACCGACGGCACGGTGACCATGGCCGCCAAGGCCCATCTGCGCAACGGGCGGCCCCTGGTCCTGGCCCTGGCCACCAACGACGGCCTGGCGGCCTCTGCCCCCAATGTGGGCACCATGCTGGGACGGAAAGGGGTGTTTTTTGTCCCCTTCCGCCAGGATGACTGCTACGAGAAGCCCACGTCTCTGGTGTCGGATTTTTCCCTCACCGGGGACACTCTGGCCCTGGCTATGCAGGGCAAACAGTATCAGCCTCTCTTGTTGGGGGCAAAGTGACGAAAAACAGCCTCCGGTGGCGGGATTTTTAGGGTTGCAAACCACCGGGGGCTGTCATATAATGATACTTGACTGGGCAAAACATGGACTGGCCCGGAAAAATCTGCCCAAAAACGAAAGGATGTGACATGCGCCGTGGCAGGTGACCCATCTAGTCGAAGTTGGAAAATATGTTTGCGGCGTATGGATTGAGGGGGATGCCCTGGCATCCTTTCTGTCTTCGTGCGCCCGCGCCTGTGTGACACAGGGAATATCAGCGGAAGCGGCACGGGGACAAACCACCCCTTTGCCTGCTCGGGAAAGGTGTGAACCAATGTGATTAGCATTTACAAGACCATTGACGGAAAAATGACCAAGCTGGATACGGTGGAGGACGGCTGCTGGATCAACCTCATCTACCCCAGCGAGGACGAGCTGAAGACGGTGTCCGTGACCTTGGGGGTGGAGCTGCCCTTCTTGAAGGCCGCCCTGGACGAGGAGGAGACCTCCCGTATTGACAGCGAGGACGGCCAGACCCTCATCATCGTGGACACCCCCGCCATGGAGCGGGATGAGACCGGCGTGGTGTATTCCACCCTGCCTATGGGCATCATCGTCACCGAAAAGCACATCGTCACCGTCTGTTTGAAGGAGACCTCGGTGGTGCGGGACTTGCAGGACGGCCTGGTCAAGGACGTGCGCACCCAGCAGCGCACCCGGTTTATCCTCAACATCCTGCTGCTGGTGGCCAAGCGCTACTTGCAATATCTGAAGCAGATCGACAAGACCTACAACTACATGGAGCGGCAGCTGTACAAGTCCCAGCGCAACAAGGAGCTCATTCAGCTGCTGGATTTGGAGAAGTCCCTGGTCTACTTCAACACCTCTTTGAAGGCCAACGAGGTGACCTTGGAGAAGATTCTCCGGGGCCGCATCGTCACCCTCTACGAGGAGGACCATGACTTGCTGGAGGACGTGCTCATTGAGGTGCGTCAGGCCATCGAGATGGCTCAGATTTACTCCTCCATCATCTCCGGCATGATGGACGCCTTTGCCTCGGTGATCTCCAACAACCTGAACGTCATCATGAAGGTGCTCACCTCCATCACCATCCTCATGACGGTGCCCAATATCATTTTCGGCTACTTCGGTATGAACATCACCGGCGGCCTGCCCCTGGACCAGTTCTGGTGGGTGCCTCTGCTGATGAGCGTGGCCATCATTGTGGTGCTGGCCATCATCCTGAAGAAGAAGGACCTGTTTTAATGAATAATGAAAAATGAAGAATGAATAATTATGGTGTGCCGCTGTGCGGCACGGATATTTGAAATGGGCGTAGGGGAGGGGCTTGCCCCTCCCGAATTTCCCAGGGCTATACCAGGGAAAAAGCGGGCCGGGCAAGCCCGGCCCCTACGAAAGCAGATGCAGGTCCTGAACGGCGGAAACGCCCTCAGGACCTGCATTCTTCATTATTCGTTATTCATTCTTCATTGGACGCATAGGCCTGTCGCAGGCGTTCACTGGCCTGGGCCAGTTGGCGCTGGAGACTGGCGGGGGAGAGCACCTCCACGCCGCCACCGAAGGACAGCAGATAGCTGGCCAGCCAACCTCCATCGGGGAAGACGGTGGACACCAGCAGGGAGCCGTCGGGCTGGGGGGTGACGCAGCGGCGGTCGAACTCGTCGTACACCCGGTGGGCCAGGCTGGGGGCGAAGCGCAGCTCGGCCTCCACCCGGAACAGCGGGGGGATCTCCCCGGACAGCTCCGGGTCGGGGGGATTCATCAGCCGGTGGAAGGGCTGGTCGGTGATGGTCAAATCCAGCATACGGGTCAATCGGAAGGTGCGGTAACACTCCTGGAAGGGGCAATAGGCCTGGAGATACCAGCCGTTGCCCTGGAACACCAGCCGCACGGGCTGCACCAGGTAGGGCATCTGCTCTCCCTGGGAGCTGGCATAGGTAAACTGAACGGCCCGGCGCTGTAAAATGGCTTCCCGCAGCAGCTTGAAGTCCTCAGTGTCCCCGGCCGAGGAGCCCCAGTGGGTGAGGTACACTTGCAGCCAGTCCTCCTCGGGGCGGCGGAACAGGGCGGAGAGTTTGGCCAAGGTGGCCTCCCGTTGGGCGTCCGAGTCGTCGTCCAGGGCGGCCAGCAGCTGCTGCTGTTCCCCGGGGGTGAACAGGTTGGGGTCGGGGGCGCAGCCCGCCATGAGGGTGACGCCGCCGTTTTTGCCCGGGGCCGTGCACACCGGAACTCCGGCGGCCGACAGGGCGTCAATCTCCCGGTAGATGGTACTCACCGATACCTGGAGCATTTGGGCCAGCTGGGGAGCGGTGATGCGGTCATGCTCCAACAGCAGGGAGAGAATTTGAATGAGTCGATTGGCGGACATAGTTTCACCTCCTAGGGGTGTCCCCAGTATATCAGAATGGGGGATTTCTGTAAAGGAAAACGCCGAATTGAGGCGGAAATGTGGAAATAGCCGCGTAGAGGTCCCGCCGGAACGGGAACCCCGTCCCAGGGACAACAAACGCCCGATTCCTGGGGAATCGGGCGTTTATCAAACTAAATTAGGCCAGCTTGCTCTTGGCCAGCTCGGTGAGCTGGGTGAAAGCAGCCTTGTCGTTGACGGCCAGCTCGGAGAGCATCTTGCGGTTGATCTCCACGCCAGCCAGCTTCAGGCCGTGCATAAAGGTGGAGTAGTTCATGCCGTTGGTCTTGCAGGCGGCGTTGATGCGGGCGATCCACAGCTGACGGAAGTCACGCTTCTTCAGCTTGCGGCCGGTGTAGGCGTACTGCAGGGACTTCATCACCTGCTCGTTGGCCATCTTGAAGTGCTTGCTCTTGGCGCCCCAGTAGCCCTTGGCCAGCTTCAGGATCTTATTTCTTCTCTTACGGGTCATCATTGCGCCCTTAACTCTTGCCATTGTCGTTCAGCCTCCTATATGTGAGTGTATCAGGTTATCTTATTTGTAGGGGATCAAGCGCTTGACGGTGGCCTGGTTGGTCACGTCAGCGTAGGCACCCTTGCGGAGGCCTCTCTTGAGCTTGGTGGTCTTGCCGTGGCCGTTGAGCAGGTGACGGCGCTTGGTGCAGGCACGCTTCACACGGCCGCTCTTGGTCAGCGAAAAGCGCTTCTTAGCGCCGCTGTGGGTCTTGATCTTAGGCATGGTGGTTATCTCCTTTACTCTTTGAATGGTGGGCAGCGTGTGCCCGGAGGATATTACTTGTTGGTCTTGCTGCTTTTGGCGGAGAGGAAAATGCTCATGTGGCGGCCCTCCAGCTTAGGCTCCTTGTCCAGGTTGGCCAGCTCGGCGCACTGCTGGGCAAAGTCCATGAGCAGGTTGCGGCCGATGTCGGTGTGAGCCATCTCACGGCCACGGAATCGCACGGTCACCTTCACCCGGTTGCCGTCAGCCAGGAACTTCTGGGCGTTGCGCAGCTTGGTGTTGAAGTCGCCGATGTCGATGCCGGGGGACATGCGCACTTCCTTGATCTCAACGACGTGCTGGTTCTTCTTGGCCTCTTTCTCCCGCTTGGCCTGCTCGAACTTGAACTTGCCATAGTCCATGAGCTTGCACACAGGGGGGACGGCGTTGGGAGAGATTTTTACCAGGTCCAAACCGGCCTCGTCGGCGTGACGCTGGGCCTGAGCCGCAGACATGACTCCCAGCTGGCTGCCGTCGGCGCCAATCAGGCGAACCTCACGGTCACGAATCTCCTCGTTGATCTGATGAGTTGGGTTAGCTATGGCAAAGCACCTCCTGAGAAACAAAAAATGTGAGTGCAGAACAAGCACCCACATCCACAACAAAAAACGACAACCGAATTCGATTGCGTGTTTTTTACCATGTAAACCTCTTTGCCTCGGGCTGGAGGTGAGGACGGCGGTGCCATACCTGCTTCGTTTTGCTCTGGTATTATATCAAGTGGATATGGGATTGTCAAGCGCTTTTTTCAATGATGTTGCATCCCGGCGCCGGAGCAACAAAAAGTACCCCAGGCACAGGGTGAGGTTGACCAGGGCGGAGGCGGGAACGGCCAGGCCGATGAGGAACATGGAGGTATCCGGCAGGCGGCTGAGGAAATAGGACAGGGGGATGCGCACCAAAAAGGCGGCAGCCAGGCCCTGGGCCATGACAAAGCTGGTGCGCTCCCGGCCGTTGAAGTAGCCCAAGAAGCAGAACACCACCGACACCATCAGGTACTCCAGCGAGCTGCCCCGCAGGTATCCGGCGGCGGCGTCCAGCACCGCCGGGTCGTTGTCAAAGGCGGAGGCCAGAATGCGGCCGCAGAAGAAGGTGAGCAGGAACATCACCGCTCCCACGCACAGGGAGATACGGGCGGCCAAAAACAGGGCCCGGTTGGCCCGCTTGGGGTTGCCCGCCCCCATGTTCTGGGCCACAAAGGTGGACAGGGCGGACATGAAGGACATGGGCACCAGGGCCAGGAAGATGAACAGCTTTTCCGCAATGCCCACTCCGGCGGAGGCGATGACCCCCAGGGCGTTGACAATGCTGGTAATGATGAGGAAGGACAGGTTGGTGAGAAAGTCCTGGAGGGCGATGGGGGAGCCCACCTTTAAAATATCTCCAGCGGCCTGGCCCCCTCTGCGCCAGGGGGCGGGGATGGAGAAGGGGAGGGGATTGCGGCGGATGTAGGCCAGGGAGAAGGCCACGCTGGTGGCCTGGGCGATGATGGTGGCCAGAGCGGCCCCGGCGGCGTTGAGGCGGAACACCCCCACAAAGAGCACATCCAGCACTACATTCACCAGGCAGGCGATGAGGACAAAGAGGAAGGGAGAGCGGGAGTTGCCCACGCCCCGGAAAATGCCGCTGATGCCGTTGTAGGCGGTGATGAACACAATGCCCGCCGAGCAGATGCGGATGTAGGCCACCGCCTCACTCATGGCGGCCTCGGGCACGTTCATCAGCCGGGCGGCCTGGGGGGCCAGGAGCAGCATGGCCCCGGTGAGCACCGCCGCCACCAGGGTGAAGAGCCGAATCTGGCTGCACACCACCTGGCCCGCCCGCTGGGGTTCTCTGGAGCCCATGGCCTTGCCCACCAGCACGGTGACGCCCATGGTCAGCCCCGTAATAATGGAGGTGATGGACTGCATCACCTGGCTGCCCGTAGCCACGGCGGACACCGAGGCAGTGGGGGAGAATTTGCCCACCACTGCCAGGTCCACGCCGCCATAAAAGGCCTGGAGCAGCAGGGAGAGCATCAGGGGCAGGGCGAAGCGGATGAGGGGGGACAGGATGGGCCCCGACAGGAAGGACGATTGAGAAGATGGGGTTTCCATGGATATGACCTCCTGGTAAAAATTGTGCTTATAATTGTCGATGAAATAGGGGTGTGGTATACTGTTGAAAAAGTTAAATTCTAGAATTTTGAAATCACCAATACTGTGGCTGGGAGTGTGAAAACATGGAATTGATATATGTGTACATAGACAAATACCGCACCTTTGAAAAATGTGAGATTCCATTTTCAAAACGTTTTGACGTGACGTATGATCATGGGGCACATCAGCTATCCATTCAAGAAAATTCAGAATATAGGAACATTTATCCGCAGCATATTTCCAACATCAATGGAATTTTCGGGAAGAACGCCTCGGGGAAAACATCGCTTCTATCTTTGATTGGAAAGAGAATCGAGGACCGCCACCGTGATCGTGAAATATTTGAGGAGCGCAAAAAGGATGCGCACAAAAGAATAGATATTTTTTCACTTGAAATCAGCGAGGGTGTAGAGAATCTTCGGTATAACAGCAGTTATTTTCTGCTCTACTATTTGGGAAAAGATGATAATGAAAATCCGTTGTTTATCATTGAAACCAATGCCCCCGAAGCATACGTAAATGTATTTGAGAATACGGAATGTTTAACAAAGAATCGGGAAGAGATGGGGCGTGCTATAGATTATTATATAGGGAAGGGCTGGTTTGCCGGAGTATTTAAACATCAGCAGGGGAAAAATATTTTTTTGAGAAATACGCAAGACTATCCAAACCCCCAAAACCGCATTCAGGATAATATATCAATCATACACTTTCAAACTTTTAGCCATTGGGATAAATTCCAAATTTCACATAGTTTTGAAGAGGAACGGAAAATCTGTTTGGAACGAAGAACGGCAAGATTGCAAGGTATATTTTTAGAGAAACAAATCAAGTTTCTGTGCGAGCAAATGAAGCGGAGTGCCAGTCTAGCAAAGCCAGATACCAGTCAAATGGCACAGGGTAATTTTCCAACTGGCATGTACCGTAATCAAACCTATACATTGGATATAGAATTCAAATACAATGACACATCCACCTATAGGTTAGAGGATGAAATGGAAATTGAAAAACACGAACGTGATCATGATGATATTGTTAGAGATTATAAAGACTTTAAATTAGGGAACTTCCAGGAATGGGAAAAAATCACGTTGGCTTTTTTCTATGGGTATACATGGCACTTAATGACTGCTTATATCTATAGCCAGGCTTCAAGGAATGATAAAATCGAGTTGTTGGAAAGCTTGATGAAGGGAAAAGAGAACGCAATAGATATTGAAACTGCGTCCTATTCGAAAATTAAGGAATATTATCGTGATAAAATCAAGCGCATACTACCGTTCCTTGGTTATGAAGATTGGTCAATAGAAAGGTTCGATGATGTAGCACTGTCGTTAGAGAGATTTTTGAGGGAAGCTATAGATCATCAAATTACGTGCCGTTACGAAGAGGAGCATCTAATCATAGAATTTTCAAAAGACTCGGATTGGGAAGGACTGGATTTCTTTTTCAAAGATGTTCTGGATGAAAATATGCACAAGAATATGAAACAGGAGGATTCTATCACAGGGGGATTTTTTGAGATTGAAATTCAATGGCTCAGTGATGGAGAACGTGAAAACCTGGCACTGTTTACATCCATAGACGAACAAATCACAATGGGGGAAAAGAAGGATTATAAAAAATATTATGTACTTATGTTCGATGAAATCGAACGCTCCATGCATCCAGATTTATGTCGGCGCTTGGTGGCGGAACTCATGGAGTTCTTGAGCCAATACCCCGGGAAGCAGTTTCAAATCATCATTGCAAGCCATTCCCCGTTTATTGCCAGTGATATGTTACAAGAGAATGTTGTGTGTCTTTCTCGCAACGGGGAAAAGAGTGAAGTCAAGCAGATGGGGGATAAACCCTTTGCCCAAAACATACACACGATTTTAAAATCACAATTTTTCCTGGATAGTTTTTTGGGAGAATATGCATGTCGCTGCGTGAATGTGATGTTAAAGTGCTTTGAGTGTACCGATGGAGAAATGATGATTCCGATATTGAATGAATTTCTCATGTCGGAAGATAGCATGGACTCGGGGAAGCGTATCTCATCGCTGGAGGACGCAAAAGGGTTCGTTGACTTCATGATTAAGGCGATTGGGGAGCCTTTGATTCGCAATGAACTGTCTCGACTTTGGAAATTAACCCAAAATCAGTGGGAAGCAAAGAAATAAAACAATATCCATTAAAGGAAGAAGATATATGATCAAGTTATACCTTCCAGATGGCTTCGAGAACCATGAAGAGATTCAAAACATTTATGATAGGCTTGCCAAAAAGATCTATGAGCAGCAAGGCCCGGACAAGATTACATATACATATCAGGGGGAACAAGGCTCTCTTGACTCTCCGGCATCCATCAAGCGGTTTCTGTTGGCAAAAGATTTTTATGATTACCAAATCGGCCAAAACTTTGGGTTCATACGTGATCTAATGCAATTGAGAGGAAATGTAAAACTCTCCAGTGTCATTCACAATACCTCCACATCAGAGAAGGTAAGGTTGTTTTGTAAAAAATATGGAGCGTCAGAGTATCAGCAATTCTACAATCTCCTGCGAGGATATGAAGAGCGAACGATCGGAGAATTCAGGCAAGAGAAAGTGTCTGATGAGGAAGAGATACGTCGTATTTTTGATTATAAGCAGTTACAAGCAGGGCAGAGACATGCAATTTTGAACAGAATGGATATACCCGTTTGTCCCTACTGCAATATGAACTATACAACCAGTTTTGGGGCGGACGACAGGGAAAGAAATACAGCGGACATTGACCATTTTTATCTAAAAAGTGAATATCCAGAGTATGCCTTGTGTCTCTTTAATTTTGTTCCTGCTTGCCCGGTGTGCAATCAGAAGATAAAGGGCACAAAGAGCATGACTCGTGAAACCCATGTATACCCCCACCAAGAAGGATTTGAGGGGAAAAGTCATTTTCAAGTCAGGAATTTACTGGACATTCTGCTGGGGGCATGTGAACACGCCGAAATTGAGTTGAAAAGTCAAAAAGATGACTGTAGAGTCAAGCATTCCATCGAAGATTTTAAGCTAAATGAGCGTTACAAGGTGTTTGCATATGTGGCAGAAGAACTAATTGAAAAAGCCCAGATTTACAACGATGCTTATGCGGAAAGTTTGAGCCAAACTATCAGAGGATCGACGGATAAAACAGAGGAAAGTTTGAGTCAAACCATTGGGAGATTGACGGACAAGACAAGTGTCAAATATGCAGTTTTCGGCGCTATGCTTTCTGAAGAAGAGTATGGGAAATTGTCGCTAGGGAAGCTTAAACAAGATATATTACGACAATTGCGAGTGTTTGATTGATGGTGTAGCGCCTGAGTTTCGTGGGAGTAAGAAAAAACGCCAACAAGCATACACTTGTTGGCGATAATGTATCAAACGAAGTACGGCTCCCGTACCAGCACACTGTACCATACAACTGGGAGAAAGTCAACGGGGAACCGGAAAAATCAGGGCACCAGATGGGTGGGAGACAGGTGGGGGTGGTTGAGGTCAAAGAGGTAGATATCCAGTCGGTGGTCCATGGCATAGTTTAAGGTGTACTGAGTGCCTCCACGGGTGCCGTTGAACACCGCCAGAATGGCGGAGGACTGGTCCACCATGTAGCGGTCCCGGCGGAGCATACAGTGGCGGTCGTAGTGCTCCTGGAGCAGGGTGTGGGAGTCGCACTGGCGCACCAACTGGGTCCAGCGGCTGCGGTCATCAGAACTCCACTTCTTGGCCTGGCCCGCACAGGGCAGGGCGGCCTCCAGGGTCACATCCGGGTGGGCCTGCCGCAGGGCCAGCACCGCCTCGGCAAAGTAGAAATCCGCCCCCCGGGCCATGCCGCAGAGAAAATGGCGGTATCCCTTCTGATACATCTCCTCCAGCTGGGCGGCCATGCTCTCTTTCAGTGCCACACAGTGGGGGTGGGTCTCCTGGTCGCCCCAGGGCAGCTTTTCCGGGCGGTGCCCGGTGAAACAGCAGGTGTGATGATCCCCCATGGTAGCTCCTCCTAACCGCATGGCACGATACCATTATAATATATTGCTGGCTTCAAGGTGGTTCATTGAATCGTGCCCAACAGAATGCCATCTCCCACTCCGGTGATGGTCACCTGCCGCAGCTGGTTGTGGAGGTTTTCTCCCGCAGCCCGAACGGCCACATAGTTGGGGGCGTGGCCCTGCCACAGCCCCTCCTTCTCCTCCTCAAAGAGGACGGGGAGGGTGGACCCCACCAAGGCCTGCAAATAGGCCTCCTCCATCTCCCGGGCCACTGCCTGGGCGGCCTGGGCCCGCTGCTCCTGGACGGCGTGGGGAATCTGCCCGGCCATGGTGGCGGCAGGGGTGCCGGAGCGGCGGGAGTAGGGGAAGATGTGCATGGAGGAGAAGGCGCAGCGGCGGATGAAGTCCAGGGTCTGGGCGAACTCCTTCTCCGTCTCCTGGGGGAAGCCCACAATGAGGTCGGTGGTGATGGCGGGGCGGTCAAAATACTGGTTGAGCCACTGCACCGACTGGAGATAACGGGCGGTGTCATACTTGCGGTTCATCCGCTTCAAGGTCTCGTCACACCCGGACTGCATGGACAGGTGGAAGTGGGGGCACAGGTTGGGCAGCGCCACCGCCCGCTGACAGAAGTCCTCCGTGATGGTACGGGGCTCCAGAGAGCCCAGACGCACCCGCAGCCCCGGCACGGCGTGGCACAGGGCTTCCACCAGGTCGATGAGGGTTTGGCCCTCCTTCAAATCCCGGCCCCAGGAGGAAATCTCGATGCCAGTGAGCACGATCTCCCGGTACCCCTGGGTCTCCAACTCCTTGGCCTGGTCCACCGCCTCAGAGAGGGGCAGGGAGCGCACCGGGCCCCGGGCATAGGGGATGATGCAGTAGGTGCAGAAGTTGGTGCACCCGTCCTCCACCTTGAGCATGGCCCGGGTGCGGCCCACCTGGCCCCCGGCGGTGAGCCGCTCAAAGTCCCGGCGGCGCAGGGACTCGTCCACCTGGACGATGGGGGCGGCGTGGTTTTTGAGCTGCCCCTCCAGCAGGTCCAAAAACTCCATGCGCCCGGCGGTGCCGGACACCAGGTCCACCCCCAGGGCGGCCACCGCCTCCGGCTCGGTCTGGGCGTAGCAGCCGCACACCGCCACCACCGCCTGGGGGTTCATCTTTTTGGCTCGGCGGATGACGTTGCGGCACTTCTTGTCACTGACGGCGGTGACGGTACAGGTGTTGATGATGTAGGCGTCGGCCAGGTCCTCAAAGGGGACCAGGGTGTAGCCGCGGCGGAGCAGCTCGCGCTCCATGGCCTGGGTCTCATATTGGTTGACCTTGCAGCCCAAGGTGTAGATGGCAATGTCCATAAGGGCCTCCTGAATGCAGCGTTTTTCTTAATGATACCATTTCCCTAGGGTTTTGTATAGGTTTACATTTCACCAAAAATGTGGTATACTTCCCCTACTTTGTGAAAAGAAGGTGGAAGGATGTCGTCCAGCTTTTTTGCCTATATCTTCCGAATGCGCTACATTGCCCGCTGGGCGCTCATGCGCAACACCCGCACGGAAAATGTGGAGGAGCACTCCTACGAGGTTGCCGTGTTGGCCCACGCCCTGGCGGTGGTGGGGCAGGAGATCTTTCACAAGGACGTCAACCCGGACCGGGTGGCCACGGCGGCGCTGTTCCACGACGCCCCGGAGATCATCACCGGCGATCTTCCCACCCCCATCAAATACTTCAATCCCGCCATCAAGTCCGCCTACGACCAGGTGGAGGCGGTGGCCCAGGACAAGCTGCTGGGGATGCTGCCCCACGAGTTGACAGAGGCTTATGCACCTCTGCTGCGGGTGGAGGACCCAAAGGTGCGATGCTACATCAAGGCCGCCGACAAGCTGGCGGCGTGGCTGAAGTGCCTGGAAGAGCGGAAAGCGGGGAACCGGGAGTTTGTACAGGCGGAGGAGGAGACCCTCCACGCCCTGAAGGATATGAACATGGACGAAGTGACCTGGTTTTTGGAGCACATGGGGGAGGCCTTCGGCCTGACCCTGGACGAGCTGGGTTAAATTGCGTAGACAGCGGGGAGACACCCCGAAGAATAGGGAGGAATTTTCATGAGAGCCATTATTACGGTAGTCGGCAAGGATCAGGTGGGCATCATCGCCTCTGTGTGCGGCGAAATCAGCCAGCGCAACGTCAACGTGCTGGACATCAGCCAGACCATTTTGCAGGACTATTTCACCATGGTCATGCTGGTGGATGTGTCCAAGTGCACCATTCCATTTGCCCAGCTGGCTCAGGAGCTGGCCGACAGCGGCAAGGAGCGGAGCCTGGACATTCGGGTGCAGCGGGAAGACATCTTCAACGCCATGCATCGGATTTGAGGTGACGGAACATGCTCAATCAACAGGACATTTTATCCACCATTCACATGATTGACCAGCAGAACCTGGATATCCGCACCATTACCATGGGTATCTCTCTGCTGGACTGCTGCCACTCCGACCCCAAGGTGGCCTGTGAGAAGATCTACGACAAGATCACCACCTCCGCCCAGAACCTGGTGAAGACCGGAGAGGACATTGAGGCGGAGTTCGGTATTCCCATTGTCAACAAGCGCATCTCGGTGACCCCCATCGCCCTGGTGGCGGGGGCTTCGGACACCGACGACTATGTACCCTTTGCCCAGGCCCTGGACCGGGCGGCCAAGGAGACCGACGTTAACTTCATCGGCGGCTTCTCCGCTCTGGTGCAGAAGGGCATGACCCGGGGGGACCGCAACCTCATCGCCTCCATTCCCGAGGCCCTGGCGGTCACCGACCTGGTGTGCTCCTCCGTGAACATCGGCTCCACCAAGGCGGGCATCAACATGGACGCCGTGAAGCTCATGGGCGAGACCGTGAAGGCCTGCGCTGCCCGCACCGCCCACCAGGGCGGCTTCGGCTGCGCCAAGCTGGTGGTGTTCTGCAACGCCGTGGAGGACAACCCCTTCATGGCCGGCGCCTTCCACGGCGTGGGCGAGGCCGAGCGGGTCATCAACGTGGGCGTGTCCGGCCCCGGCGTGGTGCACCACGCCCTGAAGGCCGTGAAGGGCCAGCCCTTTGACGTGGTGGCGGAGACCATCAAGAAGACCGCCTTCCGGGTCACCCGCATGGGCCAGCTGGTGGCCCAGGAGGCCAGCAGCCGTCTGGGCGTGCCCTTTGGCATTGTGGACCTGTCTCTGGCTCCCACCCCCGCCATCGGGGACAGCGTGGCCCGCATCCTGGAGGAGATGGGCCTGGAGGTGTGCGGCACCCACGGCACCACCGCCGCTCTGGCCCTCTTGAACGACGCCGTGAAGAAGGGCGGCGTGATGGCCTCCTCCTCGGTGGGCGGCCTGTCCGGCGCCTTTATCCCGGTCAGTGAGGATGAGGGCATGATCGCCGCCGCCCGCTCTGGGGCCCTGACCCTGGAGAAGCTGGAGGCTATGACCTGTGTGTGCTCCGTGGGCCTGGACATGATCGCCGTGCCCGGGGACACCACTGCCGCCACCATCTCCGCCATCATCGCCGACGAGGCGGCCATCGGTATGATCAACCAGAAGACCACCGCCGTGCGTATCATCCCCGCCCCCGGCATGAAGGTGGGGGACACCGTGGAGTTCGGCGGCCTACTGGGCTCCGCCCCGGTGATGCCCTGCCACACCGGCTCGGCGGAGGAATTTGTGGCCCGTGGCGGTCGCATTCCCGCCCCCATGCACAGCCTGAAAAACTAATACATCTGCCCCGGCGCGATTGCGCCGGGGCGTTTCCTGTCTTGTGGAGAGAGGGAGGATGGGTGTATCATAAACGAGAGAGGAGGGACAGCCCGTGAAGAGGAACATACAGCAGCGGTGGAAGAAATTTCGCGCCAAACGCCTGCCGGTGATGCGTACCCGGTGGCTGTCCGCCCTGCCCATCATTGTGGTGTCTCTCATCTTGCTGCTGGGAATGTGGGGCGTGTTCGGGGTGCGGTATGCCACCCTGGCCAACCGCTTCTTGCTGCCCAACACCGCCGGACGGGAATTCAAGCAGAGCGTGAAGGAGCTGTTTGAGTTGGACCGCAGCTTTTTGCAGCAGGTGCGGGCCCTGTGTCAGGAGGGGACCCAGGATGGCAGCCAGATGTCCGACCGCCTGGTGCGCATCCACCTGTTGGAGAGCCAGATTCAGGCCCACTTGAAGGGGATGAGCAGCGCAGAGCAGACCTATGATCGGCAGCTGCTCCCCATCAACCGGAAGCTGGTGAGCGAATTGGAGCAGATCAACGCCTATCTGCGCTCCCGGCCCCAGCTGTTGGGCACCGGATACAGCCAGGCGGCGGTGGAGGTGCTGGACAACCTGGAGGACGCCATTTTGCGGGTGCAGCGCAGCTACACCGCCCGGGAGCTGGAGCCCTTCTTGCAGACGGACGCCTCCTTCCGCACCTTCGGGCGCTTGCAGGACAGCCTGTACTTCAATACCTTGGCGGTGAACTGTATGCAGACCTTACAGGAGATGCACGAGTTGGCCGACCAGCCCCCGACCTAAGAGATAAGCCCCTCTCGGCGATGCCGAGAGGGGCTTATGTTATACTTGTGTGGGTAATTTGGCGGCCAAAGCCGAAAAATAATCGTAGTAGGGCTTGAGGAAGATGAAATCCTCAATGAGCTGCTGGGCCAGCTGGGGGGTGTACAGCAGCTCGCACAGCCCCTCCTCGTGGGACACAGACAGGGACTTCTTGTTAAACCAGGCGCTGAGCTCTGCCTCAGGGCAGGGCTTGGGGCGGCGGTACTCCGGGCCCTCCAGGGCGAAGCGGTCCTGCCGCTTCAAGGTGCGCTCCAGCTTCAGCAGGGGCTTGGGGTCTCGGAGAATCTCCTGGCGGTGGCACTCCATGAGGGAGGCCTTGGCGCACCAGAAGCCCATGCCGCAGCTCCAGCCGTCGGGGGTGAGCTCAAACCACAGGGCGGGGTGGGAGCCCAGGGCGGAGTCATCGCCCCGGATGAGGGTAAACCACAGATGGTCCTTGTAGGGGCCACGACCGTGGAGCCGCCGGGCGTCCCGGTAGATGCGGGCCACCTTCAGATTCCACGGCTCCTGGGGGAACTTCTCCACCAGGGCCAGCTGGGCCTGACGGCCCAGGTCCTGCATGGGGCGGTAGAGGGTATTGAGGTACACGTCCTTGTGGGCCTCAAACCAGCTGCGCTCGTTTTGAAACCGAATGCCCCACATAAATTCCACCGTCTCCGGGGTAAAGCCTTGAAACTGATCTCTCACGGGGGTTATGCTCCTTCATTGGGGGCCTGCGTGGGCGCAGGCGTGGGGGTAGG